>CAMDHB010000092.1 GCA_945897655.1 Pseudorhodobacter antarcticus | reverse complement strand
TTCAAAACAAGGTCTCCCTTGAGAGCCGTGGAAGACCACCACGTCGATAGGCCAGAGGTGTAAGAGCGGTAACGCTTTCAGCTGACTGGTACTAATTGCTCGATAGGCTTGATTTGATCCAGTAAAAGCATGACCAAGCTGCAATTGCGCAAGCAATTGGCAGCAGTCGTGAAACCTGGATGTCACTTTGCAAGCAAAGTGACTAAGTCAATAGCAACACAACATCTGAGACCCGCATGGACCTCAGATGGCTGCGTAAACGCAAAAAGCGTCAGCAGCACAAGACTTGGAACAACCGATGTACCCAAAACACATCACTGATGTTAATCGCTAATTCCTCGGTTTGGTGGTCATAGCACGAGCAAAACACCCGATCCCATCCCGAACTCGGCAGTTAAGTGCCGTCGCGCCAATGGTACTCCGTCTCAAGACGTGGGAGAGTAGGTCACCGCCAAACCTAGAAATTAGCGATATCTCTATACGATATATACTTACAAAACGGCTCCCTTCGGGGAGCCGTTTTGCATTCTTGACCAGCCTGCACCCCATAAAATTGCCGATCTGAACCCCAAAAGGGCCTTTCCTGTCTGCCCGAACTGTTGGATCAATGACGTGACCAACGGGGAGGACGACCATGCAGCAAACGACTATCGGGATCATCGGGACCGGCAATATTTGCGACGCCTATCTGAAGGGGGCGGCGACGTTTCCGGGGATCAGGATCATCGCCTGTTCGGATGTGAACATGGCGGCGGCCGAGGCCAAGGCCGCGACCTGGGGGATCGAGGCGCTGGAGGTGGCGGCGCTGCTGGCGGATCCGCGGATTAACATCGTGCTGAACTTGACGACGCCGCAGCACCATGTGGCCGTGGGGTTGCAGGCCCTGGCGGCGGGCAAGCATGTCTATTCGGAAAAACCGCTGGGGATTTCACTGGCTGAGGCGACCAAGCTGGTTGAGGCGGCCAAGGTGGCGGGGCGCCGGGTGGGTTCGGCGCCGGATACCTTTCTGGGCGGGGTGCATCAGACGGCGCGGGCGGCGGTGGATGCGGGGGCGATTGGCGAAGTGGTGGCTGGCGCCTGCTATATGATGGTGCCGGGGCATGAGTTGTGGCATCCCAATCCTGATTTTTACTATCTCCCTGGCGGCGGCCCGATGCTGGACATGGGGCCTTATTACCTGACCTGTCTGGTCAACATGCTGGGGCCGGTCAAATCGGTCATGGGGTCGCAAAAGGCGGCCTATGACAGCCGCACGATCGGGTCTGGTCCGCGTCAGGGGCAAACCTTTCCGGTGACGGTGCCCACCCATATCTCGGGGATACTGGCGTTTGAAAATGGCCCTTCGGTCACGATCACCACCAGTTTTGATATCTGGAAGCATGGGCACAACCATATCGAATTGTATGGTCGCACAGGGTCGATGGTCGTGGCGGATCCTAACCAGTTTCAGGGTGAGATCACGGTCAGCGAGAAAAAGGGCGACTGGACGGCTGTTCCGCAGGCGCATCGCTATGGTGATGGGAACTATCGCATCCTGGGCTTGGCCGAAATGGCTGGGGCGATTGCCGAGGGGCGGCCGCACCGGGCCAGTCTGGAACTGGCGCTGCATGTGTTGGAAATCATGGAAGCTATTGGGGTTTCAGCGGAATCCGGGCGGCGGGTTGATCTGGTGCATGGCTGTGCGCGGCCTGCGGCCTTGGCGGCGGACGCGGAGTATGGCTTTCCGGCCTGAGGGAAACTGCACTGTTCTGTCACCTGCATGACATCAGCCTGTAACTGAGGGCCGGTACCCCGGCCCTCATGCTTAACAGGAGATGACCCATGACCCTTCCGGTAATTGGTGCGGCGTTGAACAATGCCGAATTGGCGGCCTATCAGGACTGGATCCTTGAAAAGGATCGCGATCTGGAATTGCAAAGCTTTGTCCGGGCCGAGGTGCTGGACGATGACTGGGGTCCGCTTGCGGCCCAAGTTCGCGAGCTGCTGGCCGGGTACAAGGGCCGGCTGGGCATTCACGGGCCGTTCTGGGGTTTTACCATCGACACGCAGGACCCGATGGTGCGCCATGCCGTGCAGACCCGGTTCGATCAGGGGCTGGACGTGTGCGCCGCGATCAATGCCAGCCATATGGTGATCCATTCGCCCTTCTCGACCTGGGATTACAACAATCTGGATGGGTGCGTGGGGGCGCGGGATGCGTTCTACACCCGCGTTCATCAGGTGATGGACCCTATCGTGAAGCGGGCCGAGACGCTGGGCGTGACGCTGGTGATGGAGAATATCGAGGATATCAACCCCGCTGACCGCCGCGAATTGTGCCAGAGCTTTGGCTCCTCGGCGCTGCAACTGTCGATTGACACGGGGCATGCGCATTATGCGCATGGGTCAACGGGCGCGCCGCCGGTGGATTACTTTGTCCGCGACGCGGGCGAGATGCTGGCCCATGTGCACCTGCAAGACGCCGATGGCTATGCCGACCGGCATTGGCAAATCGGGGTGGGCAACATCCTGTGGCCTTCGGTCTTTGCGGCATTGGGTGCGTTGGCGGTGCAGCCGCGTCTGATTCTGGAGTTGGAGGACAAGTCCGGCATCCCCGCTTCGATGGCCTATCTGGAAGCAAAGGGGTTGGGCCAATGACCCTGAAATTTGTGGTGATGAGCGACCTGCATCTGGTGGGTCATGGCGAAACCTCGATGTCGCTGGACACGGCCGGGCGGTTGGAGCAGGCGGTTGCCTGTGTGAATGACCGCTATGCTGATGCCGATTTCTGCATCATCGCGGGCGATCTGGCCGATCTGGGCGAGGCTGAGGCCTATCACCGGCTGCGCGACATCACGGGGCGGATCACCATCCCGACCTATATCACGCTGGGCAATCATGATGATCGCCCAACTTATCTGTCGGTCTTTGGGGACCACCATGCGGATGAGACGGGCAAGGTCAACCATGTGATCGATGCCAAGGGCTACCGCGTCATCGTGCTGGACAGTTCCGAACCGGGCCGGGTGGATGGGGTGTTGACCGAAGAGCAGATGGACTGGCTGCGCGCCCGTCTGGCCGAGGCTTCGGGGCGTCCGGTGATCGTGGTGTTGCACCACAACGCCAACGCCCTGCACATTGAGGCGGATACGATCAAGCTGCAGGATGACGCGCCCTTCATCGCCGCGCTGAAAAGCCATGATGATGTGCGGCAGGTGATTGCGGGCCATGTCCATCTGACCTCAACCGCTATGTACCACGGGATTCCGTTCACCACGCTGGCGGGCGGACACTACTCGGTCAGCTTCAACGCCGACCAGCCCCGGACCCCGTTCCGCAGCCTGACTGGCCCCGGCCAGATGGCCGTGGTTTTGGGCACGCCCCACTCCACGACGGTGCTGTTTGAGGATTTCATCGACGGCAATGCCGTGATCGGGGTTCACACGCCTGACGCGTGATAGTTAACGGTTCGTGAACTGGCGGTGTTAACCTACGGAAACACATGGGTAAAGTTTCTGTCCCACGCGTAGACGGCACCGCCAGACCGTTACAAAGCCTTGATCAAACGTTCAAACAATTGTCGGCCCATTGATACAGAACGGGCCTACGCAGGCGACACACCCCGCCTGCCGCAAGGGTGTCCACACGGGAGAATGACGATGACCAAGACCTACCCGGCGCTTGCCGCGCTGGCCGTGGCTTGCTTTGCCACGACCGCATCCGCTGAAAAAATCAAGTTCGAATACTGGTACGGCCTGACCGGCGATCTGGGTGCAACCCTGGCCGAGACCTGCAACCGGTTCAACGCGTCGCAAGACCAGTACGAAGCCGTTTGCACCGGCTATGATGGCTATGAACTGGTCGTCCAGTCCGCCATCGCCGCTTTCCGCGCCGGCAAGGCCCCGACCATCCTGCAGTCGTTTGACGCTGGTACCGCCGACCTGATGATGTCGGGCGAGTTCTATCCGGTGCAGAAGATGATGGCCGATTTCAACATTGAAATCGACTGGGACAACTATTTCCCGGGGATCAAGAACTACTACTCCTCGTCCAAGGGCGAGCTGTTCTCGATGCCGTTCAACTCGTCCACCGCTGTGATGTACTACAACGTCGCCGATCTTGAAAAGGCTGGCGTTGCAGCACCGACCACCTGGGAAGAGTTCGAAGCCGCGCTGAAGGCCGTCAAGGACGCTGACCCGGCCCGTTGCGCCTATGGCTATGAGCCGTCGGTGTGGATCGATCTGGAGCAGTTCTCGGCCATCCACAACATCGGGATTGCCACGAACAACAACGGCTATGACGGGCTGGACACCGAGTTCACCTACAACACCACGATGCACGTCAAGCATATGGAAAACATCCAGCGCTGGATCACCGAAGGTCTTGCCGAGATCAAGACGGCGGCCACTGGCATGACGTCCCAGGACGCCTTTGCCCAGAACATCTGTTCGTTCTATTTCGGTTCCATCGCGTCGCATTCTTCGGTTCACCTCAAGGGTGTCGAGGGTCTGACCTGGGACGTGGCGATGCTGCCGATCTTTGAAGGCACGACGCGTCACAATTCGGTCGTGGGTGGCGCCTCACTTTGGGTTCTGTCGGGCAAGTCGGAAGACGAGTACCGCGGTGCAGCAGAGTACATGAAGTTCCTGGCGACGGCAGAATCGGAAAAGTGGTGGGTATCCAACACCGGCTACATCCCTGTCACGAAAGCCGCCTTTGAACAGCTGACGGCTGAAGGTTTCTACTCTGCTGCCCCCTACAAGGGCCGTGAAGTTGCCATGACGTCGCTGACCTTCACCGAGCCGGGCCCGCTGACCCGTGGCTACCGTTTGGGCAGCATGATCCAGACCCGGGCTGAGTGGAAGTCTGAGGTTGAGGCTGCCTTGGCTGGTCAGAAGACCATGCAAGAGGCGCTGGACACCGCGGTTGAGCGTTCGAACGCCATGCTGGCCAAGTTCGCCAAGACCTATGCGGGCAAGACCCTGCCGTGATCTGACACGCACCGACCCTTCCCCGGCGGCCTGCCGGGGAAGGCATTTTTGGAAGGGGGTCTGCCATGAAACGCGCTGTGTTCAAGAACAACTGGGTGGCCGCCCTGATGGTGGCGCCGCAACTGCTGATCATCTTTGTGTTTTTCTATTGGCCGACCAGTCAAGCGATGTATTGGGCCTTTACGCTGGAACAGCCCTGGGGTGGCGGGAACACCTGGGTAGGGTTTGATAATTTTGCGGCGATCCTGTTTGACGATCTGTATTGGTATTCGGTTCAGGTTTCGGTCGTTTATGCCATTGGCGCGACGGTATTGTCGGTGGGCATGGCGCTGATCCTGGCGGTGTTCGTGGACCGGCAGTTGCGCGGGTTCAAGGCGTACAAGATTGGGATGATCTGGCCCTATGCGATTGCGGCCCCGGCGGTGGGGTTGGCGTTTCGGTTCATCTTCAACCCCGGTGCCGGGATCATGCTGTATCTGAACGACGCTTTTCCGGGGGCATGGGACCCGAATGGCAATGGCACGCATGCGATGATCATGGTGATCGTGGCGGGGGCGTGGAAGCAGATTGCCTATAACTTCATCTTCTTTCTGGCCGGGTTGCAGAGCATTCCGCGCAGCCTGCTGGAGGCGGGGGCGATGGACGGTGCGCGGGTACTGCGGCGGATGCGGGATATTCAGTTGCCGCTGCTGGCGCCGACGTTCTTTTTCGTGCTGGTCATCAACATCACCGACAGTTTCACCGACAGTTTCGGCATCGTGGACACCATGACGGGGGGTGGCCCGGCGCGGGCGACGAACCTGATGGTTTACAAGATCTTCAACGACGGTTTTCAGGGGTTGGATTATTCGGGGGCGGCGGCGCAGTCGATCATCCTGATGTTCCTGGTCGTGGCCCTGACGGTCGTCCAGTTCCGCTATATCGAACGCAAGGTGCACTACACATGATCGAACGTACCCCGATTTTGAACATCGTGACGCATCTGATCCTGCTGTCGGGTCTGATCTTGATGATTTTCCCGATGTATCTGGTGCTGGTTGCGGCCAGTCTGGATTTGAAGGACGTGTCGGCCATACCGCCCAAGATGTTTCCCGGTGACCAGTTGTGGGTCAACATGGGTGTGGCCTGGGAGAAGGCGAAGTTCGGGGAAAAGTTCCTGAACACCTTTATCGTGGCTTTTGGGGTGGTGGTGGGCAAGATCGTGCTGGCCTGCATCACGGCCTTTGGCATCGTGTTCTTTGACCATCGGTTGCGGATGCCGATCTTCTGGGCGGTGTTCATCACGCTGATGCTGCCCTTGGAGGTGCGGATTGTGCCGACCTATGCGGTGGCGGCCAATGCGTTGCAGCCGTTTCAGGTGTTCATGGATGTGACCGGGCTGACATGGGCAATCAATGCCGTGACGGGGATCGAGGTGGCGTTGGAGTGGAACCTGCTCAACTCCTATACCGGCCTCATCATGCCCTTGGTGGCCACGGCGACGGGGACGTTCCTGTACCGGCAGTTTTTCCTGACCATTCCGGATGAACTGGTCGAAGCGGCCAAGATGGATGGGGCGGGGCCGGTGCGGTTTTTGCGCGAGATTTTGGTGCCCTTGTCGGTGACCAATATCGCGGCACTGGCGACGATCATGTTCGTCTATTCCTGGAACCAGTATCTTTGGCCGCTTCTGGTGATCACCGACCAATCCTACGGCATGGTTGCGGTCGAGTTGGGGCGGCTGGTTCCCAAGATCACCTCGACCGGAGGAGAGGTTGCCAAGTGGAACATTGCGATGGCGGGAACGCTGATCGTGATGGTTCCGCCCATTCTGGTTGTCATCTTCATGCAGCGCTGGTTCGTGCGCGGCCTGATCAATACCGATAAATAGGGGGCTGACATGGCCAATATCTCGATTAGTGACGTGCGGAAAAGCTATGGCAAGGACGAGGTGGTGCATGGCGTCAACCTTGAGATTGCCAATGGCGAGTTCATTGTCATCCTTGGGCCGTCGGGTTGTGGGAAATCGACCCTGCTGCGGATGATTGCGGGGTTGGAGAGCATCTCGGCCGGGCAGATTGCGATTGCGGGCACAGTAGTGAACGATCTGGAACCGCGCGAGCGGGGTTGTGCGATGGTGTTTCAGAACTATGCCCTGTACCCGCATATGACGGTGGCGGAGAATATCGGCTATGCGCTGAAGGTGTCGGGCATGGCCAAGGCGGAGCGGTTGGAAAAGGTGCGGGTCGTGGCGGCATCGGTTGGCTTGTCCGAGTTTCTGGACCGTAGGCCCGGCCAGTTGTCGGGCGGCCAGCGGCAGCGGGTTGCGATGGCGCGGGCGATCATCCGCGAGCCGCGTGTGTTTTTGTTTGACGAGCCGTTGTCGAACCTGGATGCCAAGCTGCGCGTGCAGATGCGGCACGAAATTCGCCGCATTCACAACCGGATCAAGGCGACATCGGTGTTTGTGACCCATGACCAGCAAGAGGGGATGACGCTGGCCGACCGGTTGGTGGTGATGAACAAGGGCAATATCGAACAGGTCGGCACGCCCGAAGAGATTTATCATAGCCCGGCGTCGGTTTATGTGGGCGGGTTCATCGGGTCGCCTGCGATGAACTTCCTGTCGGGGCAGATTGTGGCGGGGGGCGTGATGCTGGCCAATGGCGGCAAGATCCCGCTGCCGCAGGCTTTGGCCGTAGCACACAACGGGTCGTTGGCGCAAATCGGGTTACGGCCTGAGGAGTTGACGCTGGTGCCGGCGGGCAAGGGGGCGTTTGATGCGACCTTTGAATTCTCGGAAGAATTGGGCCCGTCGCGGCTGTATCATTTTCAGTTCGAGGATCTGACCCTGTCTGTTCTGTCAGCCGACAAGCCGCCGGTCGAGCAAGGCAAACCGATGGGCATTCGGGTGGAGGCGGGGTCGGTGCATCTGTTTGCCGCAGATACGGGCAAGCGTTTGCGGGCGCGTGAGGCGGTGGCGCAGCCGGAGTTGGTGGTTTAGGGGTCGCCCTAAAACAACCCTGCCTCTTTGGCGGTCATCGCAGCCTGGGTGCGGTTGTTGACGCCGATCTTGCGGTAAAGCGTTTTCATGTGCAGCTTGACCGTCGGTTCCTGAATGCCAAGGTCGCGGGCGATTTCCTTGTTGGCCTTGCCTGCGCACAGGCCCTGCAACACCTGCAATTCGCGGGGTGACAGCTTTTCGGCCAGAGCGTTGACAGGCGCCGCCTCGGTCGCGGCGGTCATGAAGTCGATGGGGGCGTATTTCTCGCCCATCGCCATGAAGCGGACGGCATTGACCAGGGATTTGGCGGGCAGGGTTTTGGGCAGGAAGCCTGCGGCCCCCATCTCAAGCGCCTGTTCGGCAACCTCACGCGGGGCGATGCCGGACATCAGGGCGACGCGGGCATTGCGGCCAGACGTCAGGGCGATTTTCAGACCTTCCAGGCCGTTCATGCCGGGCATGCCGTAATCGAGGAGGATCAGATCAAACGGGTCGGCCTTTGCCACCTCGGCCAGGGCGGAGGGCAGGTCGCGGGCGGGGGTAACAGTGATGTTTTCCTGACGGAACCAAAGTTCCAATGTATCGCGCAACAAATCGTGGTCATCGGCAATCAAAACTCGCATCAATCTATACCTTTGGTTTTGTCCTGAGTATGGCGGTTTCCGCCGCCATGACAAGCGCGGCGCGATCGACAGGTTTGGCCAGAACCGTGTCGAAGCCCGCACCGGCGCGGCCTGCGATGCCAGCAAGGGCGGTCACCAGGATGACCGGGACCTGTGGGGCATGGGCGTTGACGGCGAGCGCCAGTTCAGAGCCGTTCATGCCGGGCATGTCGTAGTCTGTGATCACCAGATCCCAGGCTGTGGGATCGCCCTCGACGGCGGCAAGGATGTCGGCGGGTTCGGTTGAGGGGGCGACCTCGGCCCCCGCAGCCTCAAGCATCGCTGTCAGGACGTCGAGCACGTCTTTCTGGTCATCCACCACCAGAATCGTGCGCCCGTCCAGCCTGCCAGTGATGCCGGTGACGGGGGCAGGGGCCGTGGCATGGGTCTGATCGGTGACGGGCCAAAGGATGGCAAAGCGGGTGCCAAGGCCTGGCGCGGTTTCCAGACACACCGCGCCGCCATTGGCCGTGACGACAGAAGCGACGATGGCCAGGCCAAGGCCGGTTCCCTTGTCACCTTTGGTCGAGACATAGGGTTTGAACACGCTGGCGGCGAGGTCGGGGTCCATCCCGGGACCGGTGTCAGTGATGCTGAGGCAGACATGCCGGCGGGTGATGTCCAGTTTGCCGGCGGCGAAGGGACCGGACAGGTCGGCGGTGGACGCTTCGGCCAGTTTGACGGCGATGTCGCCGGCCTGTTGACCCATCGCATCGCGTGCGTTGATGATCAGGTTCAGCACGACTTGCAGGATGTCTGTCGGATCGACGGTGGCGTTGATCGGGTCGGGCGGCAGGAAAAGGGACAGGCGGTGCGGGGATTTGAGGCTGGCGCGGGCGAGTTCGGTGGCGTCGCGCACGGGTTGGCGCAGGTCGAGCGTCTGGCGGTCGGCGGGGCGGGCGCCCATGGCCAGAAGGCGTTTGACCAGACCGGCGGCCTGGGCCGTTGCAGCCTCGATCCGGTTGGCGCCGATGGCGATGACGCTGCCAGGGTCGGCGGCGGTTTCGATCAGCGAGGCGCTGCCGGCGATGGTGGCCAGCAAGTTGTTGAAATCATGGGCAAGGCCGGCGGCCAGCTGGCCCACAACCTCGCGGCGTTGGGCCAGGTGCAATTCTTCGCGCAGGCGTTCGCGTTCGGCGGCCTCGCGGCGGCGGGTACTGATGTCGCGGGTGATCCAAAGGATACCGCCATCCTTGTTGAGGGTCAGGGCGACGTCCTGATCCACCGGCTGACCAGCGGTTGTTCGTCCGGTCAGTTCGCCGGTCCAACGCCCATTGGCAAAGAGCGCGGGCATGGCATTGCCTTGAATCCATTTGGCCTCATAGGGGCCATAGACGGTGGACCAGGGTTTTCCGATCACCTCGGCCTCGGTCGCGAAGCCGAACATCGCCTGATGGGCGCGGTTCATGTACAGGAAGCGGCCTTCGGCATCGGTGATGGCGATGCCGTCCTGACTGGCCTCCATCGCGGCGGAGCGGTCGGCCAGGGCACGTTGTTCGGCCAGTTTCAGCGCGGTGATGTCAAACCGCAGGCCGACGCGGCCCCCATCGGGGGTGGCGTGGTCGGATTCCTGAACCCAGCGGCCATCGGGCAACTGGGTTTCGGATGTGCCGCTGGCCTGACGAAACTGGCGGAGGCGGTTGGCGAACCAATCGTCCTGAGCGGGTTCCTGACCCAACTGACCCGATGCAAGGCTGTGGCGCAGCAGGGTTTCAAAGGTCACGCCCGGTTGCATCAGCGCGGCATTTTCGGGAA
>CAMDHB010000091.1 GCA_945897655.1 Pseudorhodobacter antarcticus | reverse complement strand
TCCTGCTGGGCAAAAAGGACGCGTGGCGTGCTTGGGCGCTGTGCGTTCTGACCGCACATTCTGCAGCGGCAACACGACCCGCGACCCTTGGCCAAACTATTTCAGCGAGACTGATGCAGGTCAGCCCAAAAATCTGTAGAATCAGGCATCTAAGCTGAGTGCGAACGAGTGTCCTTGGTATGTGGAGAGCAAAAAATGTTGAACAAGACAAGCCTTGCGGCTGCGCTGAGTGTGGCGATGGCGCTGCCTTTTGCTGCGGGTGCATCGACCCTGAATTTGTCGAACACGATCGTCGATGGCGGAAGCTATGACATGGTGGGCGCGTGGTTCTTTGCCGAAGCGTTCCAGCGGGAGGATGATGCCGGTAGCCGGGAATTCACCTTCATGAACCTGAGCACGATCAGCCAGAACATCATGCTGACATCGACGACGGTCAACACGCTGAGCGCGATGTTCCAGGGGGGTATCACCTTTGAATGGCTGCAATCCGGCCTGACCCAGTTTGTCAGTCAGGGCACGACCAGTTTCAGCGGCATTCTGGACAACACCATCGGCGCCAACGGGTCTGATACCCTGCGGGTCACCTTTGGGGATCCGAGACGGCGCGACAACGGCTCGGTCAATGACACGGCGCACTTTTCGCTTGCGTTTGACTCGTCTGTTGCAGCGGTTCCGCTGCCGGCGGGTGGTGTGTTGCTCATCAGCGCCATTGCCGGCATCGCCGCAATGCGCCGTCGCCGCAAGGCTGCCTGATCAGGCATGACGCCGGTCTTTACCGATGCGCCCCTAAAGGGGCGCATCGCGTTGCAGCCCAAGGGGCGGGGGTCATGGCCCATTGCCGACCCATCATGCATCCAAATCTTGGCAAAGAATGACCCTGTGCTGCGCGGTGTTCCATGCCGTGGCTGGCCGCGAAGGCCAAGGCCGCACAGGGCCGTGATTGAATTCAAACAGTAGGTGTAGCCTTTGTCATTTTTGCTGAACCGCCCCCCGCTTCGCGTACCAAAGCCGATCGTATCCAGCGAAACGCGACCGGCAGTTCAGTTCCGCCCGAGCACGGCGAAGCGTTCCGGCGGCATCTATCGTCGGAGTCTGAAGCGCGCGATTGATCTGGCGCTGATTGTGGTGGCCGCACCCATTGTGGTGCCGGTCATCGGGGTGCTGGCGCTGCTGGTTGCCGCTCAGGGCGGTCAGCCGTTCTACGTGCAAGACAGGGTCGGGCTCGAGGGGCGTGTGTTTCGCATGTGGAAGCTACGCAGCATGGTTCCGGGGGCAGAGGCCCGATTGCAGGATCATCTGGATGCCGACCCTGCGGCCCGCGTGGAGTGGGACCTGGCGCAGAAACTGCGCTGCGACCCACGGATCACGCGGTTGGGGCTGGCCTTGCGGCGCTATTCGCTGGATGAATTGCCGCAGTTGTGGAACGTGGTCTTGGGTGACATGTCCCTTGTCGGACCGCGCCCGATGATGCCCAGTCAGCAAGATATCTATCCCGGCCTTGCCTATTACCGGTTGCTGCCCGGCATCACTGGCCCGTGGCAGGTGTCCGAGCGGAACGACAGCAGCTTTGTCGAGAGGGCGAGATATGACCGCGAATACGACCGGGACCTGTCCTTTGGCACGGATCTGGCCGTCCTGTTCCGGACGGTGGGTGTGGTCGCCTTGGCAACCGGGCGGTAACGGGGCCGGTCAGAAGTTTCCACGCCGTGCAAAGGTTCCGGCATCCTCGGCCGCGCGGCGGAGCGCTTTGGATTTGTTGACGGTTTCCTGATACTCGGCTTCCGGGTCGCTGTCATAGACGACGCCGCCACCGGCCTGGATATAGAGCTTGTCATCCTTCAGCACGGCGGTGCGGAGTGCTATGCAAAAGTCCATCTCGCCGTTGCCGGCGAAATAGCCCACGCCGCCGCCATAGACGCCGCGCTTTTCGGGCTCAAGTTCGTCGATGATCTCCATCGCGCGGACTTTTGGCGCGCCCGACACTGTGCCTGCGGGCATGCCTGCCAGAAGGGCAGAGAGGGCGTCTTCGCCATCGGCAATCTCGCCCACCACGTTGGAGACGATGTGCATGACGTGGGAGTAGCGTTCTACGATGAACTTTTCAGTCGGGTGGACGGAGCCTACCTTGGCGACCCGGCCCACGTCGTTGCGGCCAAGGTCAAGGAGCATCAGGTGTTCGGCAAGCTCCTTTTGGTCGGCCAGCAGGTCAGCTTCCAAGGCGCGGTCCTCCTCGGGCGTGCCGCCACGCTTGCGGGTTCCCGCGATGGGGCGGACGGTGACCTGGCCGTCGCGCAGGCGCACAAGGATTTCGGGCGAGGCACCGATGACCTGAAAGGGGCCGAAGTTGAAGAAGAACATGAAGGGGGAGGGGCTGGTGCGGCGGAGGGAGCGGTAAAAGGCGAAGGGGGGCAGGGTGAAGGCCTGGGACCAGCGTTGCGAGGGGACGACCTGGAAGATGTCACCGGCGCGGATGTAGTCTTTGGCCTTTTCAACGGCTTGCTTGTAGCCTTCATGCGTGAAGTTCGACTGGGCTTCGCCCACCGGGGCCGCATCGCCCAGATCGCGCTGGGCGGGCGGGGAGCGGTCAAGGTCGCGCAGCGCATCCATCACCCGTTCGGCGGCCTGGGCATAGGCGGCGCGGGCGGAGAGGCCGGAGGCGGCCCAGGCGGGGGCGACAACGGTCACCTCACCCTTGACACCATCCAGCACGGCCACGACGGACGGGCGCAGCAGCACGGCATCGGGCAAGCCAAGGGGATCGGGGTTGATGTGGGGCAGGTGTTCGACAAGGCGGATCATGTCGTAGCCGAGATAACCGTAAAGCCCCGAGGCGATGGCGGGCAGGCCTTCGGGCAGGTCAACCCGGCTTTCGGCGATCAGGGCGCGCAGGTTATCAAGCGGCGCGCCGGCTTGGTCGTTGAAGGCCCCGGCGTCAAAGCGGGCTTCGCGGTTGATCGAGGACCGGGTGCCACGGCAGGTCCAGACCAGATCGGGCTTCATGCCTACGACGGAGTAACGGCCCCGAACCTCGCCCCCGGTTACGGATTCCAGCATGAAAGTGTCGGTCCGCGCCTCGCCCAGTTTGGCCATCAGGGACACGGGCGTGTCCAGATCGGCGGCAAGGCGGGCGTAGACCAAGGCGTTGCGGCCCTGATCATAAGCGCGGGCGAAGTCGTCGAAGGAGGGTTGCAGCGGCATCAGTTCATCTGGGCCTGAACAGAATTGATCACATTCTGGTCGATGGTCAGAACCCCTTGGGTGGTCATGGCATCGGTGAAGAGCGTGTAGACATCCTGTGCGATGGACTGTTCGGTCTGTGCCGCAATCGCGGCGCGGGCGGCTTGGGTGGCGGCATCGGCGGGATCAACCGGGATGACGGTGTCAAGCTGGATCAGGCCGGTGAAGTCGGGCAGGTCGACCAGGCGAACCTCGCCGGGGGTCATGGTAAAGACAGTCTTGATCAGGTCGGCGGGCACACCACCGGCGGCGGCGTCACGGGTCAGCGGGGCGATGGGGGTGACGGTGCCCTGGGCGGCAAGGGTTGCACCCGATTTCACTGCAGCCTCGGCCGCGGTGGCCTGCGCGGTCAGGGCGCGCGCCAAAGTGTCGGCGCGGTAGGCGGCCTCGACCTTGTCGCGGATCTTGTCCAGGGGCACGGGCGTGGGCGGTACCATGCTGTCAAGCCGCAGGGCGGCAAGGCCACCACCCGACAGTTGCAGAAGGGTCGAATAATCGCCTGCCGCTGCCGCATCGGCGGCGGTGGCAAAGGCGCGGTCGGCGGCGGCGGGGTCGTTGTCTGCGGCACCGGTGACATAGTCGGTGGTGCCCAAGGTCATGCCAAAGTCGCGGGCAAGATCCTCAAGTGTCGCGCCGCCTGCCAAGGCGTCATCCATCGCGGCGGCCTGATCGGCAATGGCCTTCACGGCAGCGGTGGTTTGCAGTTCTGCCGTCAGCGCGGGTGTGGCATCGGCCAGGGTGGTTTCCTGTGCGGCCAGAATGGCATTCATCCGGAACAGGGCAGGCCCGAGGTCAGAAGCCAAGGGCCCGACGACGGCGGGGCCCGTCAGAGCAAAAACGGCATCGCCAGCGGCACCGAGTTCGGATTTGGACACATCGCCGAGGTCGATGTCGGTCAGTGCCAACCCGCGTTCGGTGACAAGAGTTTCAAAGGTTTCGCCTGCGTCCAGACGGGCCTTGGCTGCGGCGGCATCTGCGTCGGTTGGGTAGACCAGACGTTCGACAAGGCGCTTTTCTGGGACAACATAGAGCGACAGGCGTTCGTCATAGAGCGCTTGCACGGCTGCCGGGTCGACGGTTTGGGCGGCGGCCAGGGTCTCGGGCAGCAGGGTGACAAAGGTCAGACGCTTGGCCTCGGGGCGGGTGAAGGTGTCGATATTGGCGTCGTAATAGGTTTTGAGGTCGGCATCGGTGGCCGGAGCCAAGGGTTCGGGCAGGGTCGCCTCGGTCATTTGCAGAACGGTGAAGCCGCGCTTTTCACCGGAATAGGCGAGCAAGCGGTCGGTCAGGGCATCGGGGGCACGGGTGCCGCTGATCACGGCGGTTTGCAGCACGGTCCGGGCGACATCAGCGCGAATGCCCGCCTCATATTCCTTGGGGACCATGCCGGCCTGTTCCAGCGTCAGGCGGTAGGTGTCAGCGTTGAAGGCGCCGGTGACGTCCTTGAACACCTCCTCGGCCGCGACGCGGTTGGCGACGGTCAGGTCCCCCACAGAAAGGCCGATGCGCTGGGCTTCGTTGTCAAGGGCGGCATTGGCGATCAGGCCGCTGAGAACCTGGGCGTCAAGGCCGAAAATCTTGGCCTCTTGCAGGGTCAGTTGTTGGCCGAATTGGCGCGACAGGGCGTTGATCTGGTTGCGCAGTGCGCGGGCATAGGTGTTCGCCTCGATCTCTTGGGTCCCGACAGAACCGATGGCGGTGACAGAGCGGCCAAAATTGGTGACACCAAAGCCGCCAAGACCGGTGATGAGCATGGCCATGAGGACCCAGACCAACATGGATGTCTGAGTGCGGGAGGCCTTTTTCTTCTTGATGTCGTCGTCGTCGGTCATGGATCTGCCTGCGCTGGGGTTGCGACCTGTCTAACAGAATGAAAGGGCGGGGCAAGTGGCTGCCCCCGCCGTGGGATATCTCGGTCAGATTGAACGGGGTCAGAGGGTCAAGGTGGAGAGGCGTTTGAAAACCTCGGCAATGCCGGTTGCGTTCACATTGGCAAAGGCGATGCGGATCTGTGACAGGCCCTGACCTGCAGGTTGGAACATGGTGCCGGGCAGCATCAACAGGCCAGCCTCGGTGACAAGGCGTTTGCAGAGCGCGTCCGAGGCCATGGGGTAGGGGTGGGCCACATAGGCGAAATAGGCGCCGCAGCCCAGAAGCGTCCAATCTGGCAGGGCCGAAAAGCCTGCGGTCATGGCGGCGCGGCGCGACAGGATTTCAGCGCGTTCGCCGGCAACCCATTGGGTCAGGTTCTGCATCCCCCAAAGGGCGGCTATCTGGCCCAACTGGCTGGGGCAGATGGCGACGGTATCCAGAAACTTCTCGATCTGGGCCAAACGGTCTTCGGAGGCCACGACGGCACCCACGCGGTGGCCGGTGAGGCGGTAGGCCTTGGAGAAGGAATAGAGGTGGATGAAGGTGTCAGGCCATTTCTGGTCGGTGAAGAGGTCATGGGGGCGGCCGGTGCGGCTGTCAAAATCGCGGTAGGTTTCATCGACGATCAGGGCGATGCCGTGGGCACGAGCGAGGTCGCGGAAGGCCGAAAGGGTTTCGGCCGGGTATTCGGCGCCGCCGGGGTTGTTGGGCGATACGAGGACGATTGCGCGGGTTTTGGGGGTGATCAGAGCGGCAGCGGTTGCCGCGTCGGGGATCAGGCCGGGGCCTGTGGTCAGGGGCACGGTACGCACGCCTTGCATGTCAAGCCACATCTTGTGGTTGAAATACCACGGGGTTGGCAAGATCACCTCATCCCCCGCGCCAGCGAGAGTGGCAAGGACGGCGCAGAAGGCCTGATTGCAGCCTTGGGTGATGGCGACCTGGGTGGGGTTGATGGTGCCCCCGTAGGCGGCGGACCATTGCTGGGCGATTTCGGCGCGCAGGGCGGGCAGGCCAAGGACGGGGCCATAAAGATGCGCCTCGGGCAGGTTCAGCGCCGCATCGGCGACGGCCTGGCGCAGGCCAAGGTGGGGAACATCCACCGGTGCCGCCTGGCTTATGTTGATCAGGGGGCGCTCGGGGGAAAAGGTGACGCCGTTGAGCCAACGCCGCGCCTCCATCACGGGGGGCATTTCGGTGGCGGCCATCGCGGGATTGAGGGGGGTGATCATGTCAGGTCCTTTGTGATTTTGCCCTATCGAGCCCGATTTGCGGCATCTTGCAAGGCTTTGCTGGAGGGCAAGAGAAGGCTGCGCTGCAGTTTCAGCACTGTCCATTCGCGGTAGACCAGCAGGATCATGAAGGCATCAAGGGCTGCCAGTGTGAGCAGGACCAATGAGCCTTGAGTCACAAACTCGGTTCCCTGATAGACCACGAACCCTGCCAGCACCAACATCGCTGCGGGATAGCCCCACAGGATGCGGCGGGCGAGCATGATGACCATTGTGAATTTGAGCGCGCCGTGGGCGAGAAGGTATAGCGCGTAGAAATGTTGCAGATCGCCCGGAAAGCTGGTGGCGAGAGTGCGAAACCACAGCGCCATTGCGTCATTCGGGTCTTGGGTCAGGTGGTGGTTGGTGGCAAAGGCCCAGAAGGCAAGAACCACGCCATGTGGCGTCAGCAAAAGGCCAAGACCGGAAAGGGTTTCGCCGGCCGCAAAGGTGCCTTTGATCAGCAAACTCGCCTCGAAAAGCCAATGCAGCCATTCGCTGAGGCGGCTGTAAGGGCTGACAAGCATGGTCAGTCCTGACCCCGAAAGGGTTGGACATATTGCAGGGCCATGTCCCAGGGGAAGAAGATCCAGGTGTCTTGCGACACCTCGGTGATGTAGCTGTCGACCATCGGTTTGCCCGAGGGTTTGGCATAGACCGTGGCGAAATGTGCCCTGGGGTAGAGGGCGCGGACCAGTTCAAGGGTCTTGCCGCTGTCGACAAGGTCATCGACGATCAGGATGCCGGTGCCATCGCCCATGAGTTCGGCCTGGGGTGATTTGGTGACCTGCGCCTCAGAGCGCTGATCGGCCGCGCCGCCGCCTGAGTGGTAGGACTTGACCGAGATCGTGTCGACAACGCGAATGTCCAATTCGCGCGAAACGATCATCGCAGGCACAAGGCCACCGCGGGTGATGCCGACGACAGCCTTCCAGGCGCCGCCGTTGGGGCCTTTGCCATCAAGCCGCCAGGCCAATGCGCGGGCGTCGCGGTGGATTTGATCCCACGAGACATGGAAGCCTTTTTCATGGGGAAGGCGGTCGGTCATGGTGGTGCTCCGTTACGGAATGGCGATCCTTGCGCCCAGAAGGACAAGCAGTCCCCCAAAGGCGCGGTCGATGATGGTTTTCAGGCTGATATAGGCTGCCCGGGTCCGGTCAAGCGAGAAGATGCGGGCGACGAGGATGTTCCACACCGTCTCGAAAGTGAAGAGGACGGCGAGGAGCGCGAGGCGTTGCCACAAGGGCGTGCCGGGTGGGACAGTGCCAAGGAAAATGGCGGAGAGGAGAACAACAGGTTTTGGGTTGGTCAATTGCGTGACAAGGCCAAGCCAGAGGGCCGAGACGGCCGAACGGGGCGTGGGGCGGGCGTCTGCGGTGTCAAAGGGTTTGGTGGCGTCGCGCCAGAGGGTGATGCCGACCCAGATGAGATAGGCCCCGCCTGCCAGTTTCAACGCGATGAGGAGAGAGGGGGCCCAGGCGAAAAGAAGGCCCAAGCCGGACATCGCACAGGTCGCCCAGAAAACCGCCCCCGCGCCGATGCCGATGGCAAGGAATGTGCCGGTGCGAAAGCCTTCGGTCAGGCCGGTGCGGGCGGACATAAGTACGGCAGGGCCGGGAGATATGGCGCCGAGTAAAGTGAGCAGTGTGAAGGCAAGAAAGGCGGTGAGGGTCACGGAATGTTCCTGCCGGATGAGCGGGTGTTGGCCCCCGCACCCCGGGAAATTTAGGCCAGAACGAAAGGGGTCATTCCTTTCGACCTGTCACGACGTCGATGTCGGGGGCATCTACGGCCTTCATGCCAACGACGTGGTAGCCCGCATCGACATGCAGCACCTCGCCCGTGGTGCCGGAGCCGAGGTCGGACAGGAGATACAGGGCGGCTTTTCCGACTTCTTCCTGTGTGACATTGCGGCGCAGGGGTGAGTTCAACTCGTTCCACTTCATGATGTAACGGAAATCGCCGATGCCGGAGGCGGCGAGGGTCTTGATCGGGCCTGCGGATATGGCGTTGCAACGGATACCGTCCTTGCCCAGATCCTCTGCGATGTACTGGACCGAGGATTCGAGCGCGGCTTTGGCGAGGCCCATCACGTTGTAATGCGGCATGACCTTTTCAGCGCCGTAATAGGTCAGGGTCAGCAGCGAGCCGCCGGGGTTCATCATGGCGGCGGCACGAGCGGCGACGGCGGTGAAGGAATAGACGGAAATATCCATCGTCATCAGGAAGTTGGCGCGGGAGGTGTCGACATAGCGGCCGCGCAGTTCGTTCTTGTCCGAGAAGCCGATGGCGTGGACCAGAAAGTCGATCTTGCCCCAAAGGCCCGCGAGATGGGCAAAAAGGGCGTCCATCGAGGGTTCGGAAGCCACGTCGCATTCCAGCATTTCGGACATGCCGATCGAGGCGATCAGAGGTTCCACCCGCTTTTTCAGCGCCTCACCCTGATAGGAGAAGGCCATTTCGGCGCCGTGGTCGGCAAGCGTCTTGGCGATGCCCCAAGCGATGGACTTGTCGTTGGCGAGCCCCATGATCAGCCCGCGTTTGCCTTGCATCAGTCCGGTTGACATGTCGACATTCCCCGCCACCTGTTGTCTGGTGTGCGACGTGTAGGCGATAGAACCGTTTGCATCAAGAGAGATGGGGTGAACATGGACCGGACGGGTATTTTTGCGGGCGATGACCCCTTTGCGATTGCCAAGGCCTGGATGGCCGAGGCCGAGGCAAGCGAGGTGAACGAGCCCAATGCGATTGCGCTGGCGACTGTGGATGCGGACGGTCTGCCCAATGTGCGAATGGTGCTGCTGAAGGAAATCGAAGCGGCGGCTTTTGTCTTTTACACCAATTATACCAGCGCCAAGGGGCGGGAGTTGGAAGCGGCCGGCAAGGCTGCCTTCGTGTGTCATTGGAAAAGCCTGCGCCGGCAGATCCGGGTGCGGGGCCTGATCACGCGCGAGGACGGTCCACAGGCAGATGCCTATTACGCAAGTCGGGGGCTGCAATCGCGCCTTGGGGCCTGGGCGTCACGGCAGTCAGAGCCGTTGTCATCGCGTACGGCACTGGTGGCAGAGGTGGCAAAGGTGACGTTGACGCAGGGAACCAACCCCAAGCGACCACCGTTCTGGGGTGGATTTCGTCTGGTTCCGCTGGAGGTTGAGTTTTGGGCCGATGGTGCGTTCAGATTGCATGACCGGTTCAAATGGAACAGGCAAGCTATTGATCAGGAATGGAAAATCGATCGATTGAACCCATAGGGCGAGATGGATTTGCAACAGTCGTACAATATACTTTAGTATAGGTATGTGAAGATTGCTGAAGGTTGCCCTTGCAAGTCAATTGACCTTTGCATCATCCTTTTTGCGGGACAGGCAAAATTTGGAATGCAAGCGTCGAAATGACAGATGAAGACAAAGTGGCCGTCGTGATTGAGGGCCGCGTCAAGTGGTTCGATCCTGGCAAGGGATTTGGCTTCATTGTGACCGAAGCCGGCGACGGCGACATTTTGCTGCATGCCAATGTGTTGCGCAATTTCGGTCAAAGCTCGATCGCCGACGGTGCGGGCATCACGGTGCGTGTTCAGCAGACGGCCCGCGGCGTGCAGGCCGTCGAGGTGCTGCGTATCCAGCCGCCCGAGGGCGTGGCGCTGGTGCTGGCCGAAGAAGACCAGAGCGGTTTCCCGGATGACGTGACTTCTTTGCCGCTGGAGCCGGCGCGGGTAAAGTGGTTTGACAAGGACAAGGGCTTTGGCTTTGCCAATGTCTTCGGCCGACCGGAAGATGTGTTCATTCATGTCGAAGTCCTGCGGGTATCAGGTTTTGCCGATCTGGTGGCCGGAGAAGCGGTGTGTTTGCGGATTGTCGAGGGTAAGCGGGGCCGGATGGCGGTACAGGTGGTGTCATGGGAAAGTTCGGTTCGGCGTTAGTACTCATGTTGGCGGCAGGACCGGGGTTGGCCGACTGCGCGCCGGGTACGGTGGAAATGCGGGCCGCCAGCGGCTCGGTCATGCGTTTTTCGGTAGAGATTGCCGATACGCTG
>CAMDHB010000090.1 GCA_945897655.1 Pseudorhodobacter antarcticus | reverse complement strand
CGGCTGCGGGCCGATCTGCGTTATCTGTCCGCTTGCCCTGACCTGACTTGGGTCGATGTCACCGCCCCCGGCGACGGCTGCGCCTTCGCGCTGTGTGACCCCGTGGCCGTCAGCGGTGTCGCCCCGCCCGACCAGATCTGGCCCCTTGTTCTGTCAGCCGCCTTCACCCAAACCCTGTCGCCCGAACGCTGGGCGCACCTCCGCTGGCGGTTTTTCCGCCTGCATTTCCAATACCTTTGCGCCTTTGACCGCCCCGGCGACTATGATTATTTCCAGATCACCGCCGGACCCATGACCCTGCGCGACCGTTACGCCAACCGCGCCCCGTCAAAATCGCGCATCCTATCCCCGCGCTCGGGGTACACCTCCACATGATCCCGCCCAAACCCAAACCGCGCCCCGACAAGGTCTCGCTCTGGGCCTATCTCAAACTGTTCCGCCAAGACATCCTCTCCGCCCAACCCGCGCGCCTCTACCACGCCTGGATGGCCGAATTTCGCACACCCTTCTTCCGCTCCTACCTCGCCAACGACCCCAAACTGGTCAACTTGGTGCTGACCGAACGCCCCGACGATTTCCCCAAATCCACCCGCATTGCCGAAGGCCTGCGCCCCCTCCTCGGCAATTCCGTTTTCGTGACGAATGGCGAGGTCTGGAAACGCCAACGCCGCATCATCGACCCCGCGTTCGAGGGGGGCCGCCTGCGCGATACCTTTCCCGCCATGCTGGCCGCAGCCCAAGCCGCCATCGCCCGCATGCCGCTGGGTGAGGTCGAGGTCGAAGAACCCGCCAGCCACGCCGCCGCCGATGTGATCTTTCGCACGCTCTTTTCGATCCCCATCGAAAACGAAATCGCCTCGGCGGTCTTTTCCGAATTCCGCACCTACCAACGCACCCAGCCCATCCTCAATCTGGCCGCCTTTGTCCGGGTCCCGCGCTGGGTTCCCCGCTTTCACCGCCCGGCCACCAAACGGGCCGCGGCAAGTATCCGAAGCCTGATCCACCGCCTGACCGCCGCACGCGCCGCTGACATCGCCGCCGGAACCGCCCCCGATGATCTGGCGACCAAGATCATGACCACCGCCGACCCGCTGACGGGCCAGCGTTTTGAGACCGAAGAAATGGTCGATCAGGTCGCCATCTTCTTTCTGGCCGGACACGAAACCTCCGCCTCAGCCCTCGCCTGGGGCCTGTACCTGCTGGCCACCTTCCCGGATGTGCAGGACCGCGTGGCCGCCGAGGCCGCACAGATCAGCGATACCCCCGATTTTTCGGTATTCTCAAAACTGAAATTCACCCGCGACGTATTGCGCGAGGTGCTGCGCCTTTATCCCCCCGTTCCCATGATGGTGCGCGAAAACAAGGGCGAAGAGGATTTTCGCGGCCGTGCGGTCAAGCCCGGCGCGCAAATCGTCCTCAGCCCCTGGCACCTGCACCGCCACGACCGCATCTGGCCCAACCCCGACAGCTTCGACCCCGACCGCTGGCAGACTGAGGATAACCGCGCCCATGCCCGCGACGCCTACATGCCCTTTTCCGCAGGCCCCCGCGTCTGCCCCGGCGCTGGCTTTGCAATGGCCGAGGGTGTCTTGCTCCTGGCCCTGCTCGCCCGGTCCTTCCGGTTCGAGCCGGTTTCAGACCGCGTGCCCGTGCCAGTTGCCCATCTGACCGTGCGTGCCCGCGACGGAATCTGGCTAAAGATCAGCCGCCGCCAGCGCGTGGGACAAACCTTTCCACCTGGTTAACAGAAAAACGTAACCTATTGATTATGATCTCTTTTCAAAAGTATCCACATGTGGACACTCCCAAAATCAGACATAATCCCCCCGGCTCAGCCCATACTTGGCCATCTTTTCATTCAAGGTCCGGCGCGGCAGGCACAGCTCATCCATAACCGCCACGATCGACCCCTTGTGCCGCCGCATCGTGTTGTCGATCAACATCCTCTCGAACGCCTCGACATAGTCTTTCAAGGGCTTGCCCTCCGTCGTCAAAGCCGGCCCCGCCGCCTCATTGTCCGCCATCAACAGCGACGCTATCGACCCCGACCCCCGCCGGTTCTGCAAGACGGCCCGTTCCGATATATTGACCAACTGCCGCACATTCCCCGGCCAAGGCGCCTGCAACAACTGCGCCGCCTCCTGCGCCGTCACCTGCGGCGCCTCACAACCATATTCCTCGCTGAACCCCTCCGACATCCGGTTGAACAGCGTCAGAATATCCTCCCCCCGCGCCCGCAGCGGCGGCAAAACAATCGTCATCGCCCCCAGCCGATAGTACAGGTCCGGCCGCAACGCATCCTCGACCGTCTTGTCAGGGGCGTGATCGTTACAAATCGCGATGATCCGGGTTTCCGGCGGCGTGCCCTGTTCGTTGATCACCGTCAGCAACCGCGCCTGCAACGCCCCCGACAGCGCCTCGATATCCTCCAGACAGATCGTGCCCCCCCGCGCCTCCTCGATCATCGGGATCGCGCCATCCTCGGACGGGCCGAAGATCCGCGCAGCCAGCTGATCCTCTGACCAGGCCGCGCACGAGATGGTCACAAACTTCTTGCCCGCCCGCGGCCCGACCGCATGCAGGGCATGGGCGACCAGCGTCTTGCCGGTGCCCGTTTCCCCATCGATCAGAACATGGCTGTCGGCCTGCCCCAGATCGAGGATATCCTCACGCAGCCGCTCCATTACGGGCGACCCACCGATCAGCTTTTTCATCAGCACCGACCCGTCTGACAACTCCTTGCGCAGGGCCCGGTTATCCAGCGTCATGCGGCGTGCTTGAGTGGCCCGTTTGGCCAGTTCGGTCATCCTGTCGGGGTTGAACGGCTTTTCCAGAAAGTCATAAGCCCCCACCCGCATTGCCTCGACCGCCATGGGCACATCGCCGTGGCCCGTGATCAGGATCACGGGCAACCCTGAATCCATCCCCATCAGCCGCTTCAGGAACGCCATGCCATCCATGCCCGGCATCTTGATATCGCTGACCACTACGCCCGGAAACTCTGGCCCAATCGCCTTCAACGCCTCTTCCGCACTGGGAAACGTCTCGGTATCAAAACCCGACAGCGCCAGCCACTGGCTGATCGACTGTCGCATATCGGCCTCGTCATCGACGATTGCCACCTTCATTGCCCGAGCCATGTTTCAACCTTATTCCGCTGCTTTTACATCTTCGCCGAGGATCGGCAGTTGCACTTCAAAGACCGCACCGCCACGGTCCGAATTCCGCGCCGTAAGTCTCCCCCCCAAATCGGTGACGATTCCGGAAGAGATCGCAAGCCCCAAACCTACCCCCTCGCCCGAGGTCTTGGTGGTGTAAAACGGCTCGAACAGGTTTTCGAGATCGACGATCCCATGGCCATTGTCGCGCACGGTCAGGGTGGCGGTTTCTCCCGCTGACAGGATCAGATCGATCTGGGGCTGGGGCGTATCCTTTGTCGCGTCAAGGGCGTTGCGCAAGAGGTTGATCAACACCTGCTCCAAGCGCAGCCGGTCTGCCATCACCATAACAGGCTGCCGCGGAAGTACACGAGAGATCTTGACCACCCGCAGCTTCAACTGCGGCTCCATCATTGCGAGGGCCGAGGATAGACACTGCCGCAGATCAACTGGTTCAAAGGCCTCGCCGCCCTTGCGGGCATAGGATTTCAATTGCCGGGTGATAGCGCCCATCCGGTCGATCAGATCATCGATTCGCTGAAAGGACGACAACGCCTCTTCGGCGCGCTTGCGCTGCAACAGAAGGCGGGCGCCGGCAAGATAGGTCTTCATCGCGGCGAGGGGTTGGTTGAGTTCATGACTGACCGCCGCTGACATCTCACCCAAGGCAGCGAGTTTTGAACTTTGAGCCAAGGTCAATTCTGCGACTGCAAGATTCTTTTGCACCTTTTCCCGTTCGGCGATTTCGTTTTGCAGGCGGGCGTTCAACTGGCGCAGTTCTGCCGACTCGCGCCGAAAGGATAGCGATTGCGACCATGCCCGACGCGACAGCAGATAGAAGGTCAATGCCAGCAGAATGGCAAACCCCATGATTTCCAACGCCAGGATGCCGTTCACCCGTTCACGCACCGAATCATAGGCGGTAAAGGTAACCATGTGCCAACCACGGAACGGCACGCGGGCATCGGTGCGCAGAAACGCGACACCCTTCAAATAGGTGTCCGGCTTGTTGCGGGTCCAGTCGGTCGTGACGTTCAACGCCTGGTTCAGGGCCCTGTCCAGGGATGACGGATCATCCTGAATCGCAATGGCGTCATCAAGTTTCAATCCGCGCCAACGCGGTTCGGTGGCCAGAATGATCGTATCTTCCGAATTGGCGACCATGACGACGTCCTGCAAACCAGCCCAGGCCCGTTCGAATTTCATCAGGTCAACAGCCACAACAATGACACCAAGGGACTTGCCCTCGGCCATGATCACTTGACTGTAGGTGAATTCATAACCGCCGCCCGCACGCTCGGATGACGAAAACACGGTGTCTGACGAACGCTGAGCGTCCAGAAAGAAGCTTTGGCTGCGATAGTTGCTGCCCAGCAAGTTGCGGTTCGTAGCAGCAACCGTGCGCCCCGAGGTGTCGAGCAGAAGGATGGAGGCAACGCCGATGTTGGCCTGAACCTGAATCAGACGCTGCGACGTGCGAGAGAAGTCACCTTTTGACAGCGCCTGCGAAATTGCCGGGTCAAGCGACAGAAGCAATGGTACAACAGAAGTACGCTGCAACTCTGAAATCATGTTGCCGGAAAATAGGGCAAGCCGCAGTTCAGCCCGGTTGCGCGTTGTCTCGGTGAAGCGCTCGGTTAACAGGCGGTTTGTGATCAGTACCACGCCGATGGCCACAAAAACCAATGCGGCCACCGCCAGCTTGACCCAAGGAGAGCTGCGCTGGATGCGTTCAGGCTTGGTGGTGTAGTTCACAGGACGTGCCATTGTATGCTGTTTAGGCGCCCATCACCTGCGTCTCAAGTCACAGGTCCTTTGAAAGCCCTATGCCAGCGCCATCCCGCCCATCAGGCTGGCAAACATCGCAGCGCCATCCACATTGCCCAAGTCCGGATCGACCACGCGTTCAGGGTGGGGCATCATCCCCAAAACCCGCCGGTTGGCTGACAGGATGCCCGCGATATCTGCCATGGCACCGTTGGGGTTAGCGCAATAGGTAAAGGCTATGCGGTCCTGGTCCCGCAATTGCGCCAGTCCTTCGGAATCAATGGTGTAGTTGCCATCATGGTGGGCAACGGGCACCTTGATTTCCTGTCCGCGGCCATAGGCCGAGGTGAAGGCAGACTGCGTCGTGGCGACCCGCAAATCGACCGTCTTGCAGACGAACTTCAGCCCGGCATTGCGCATCAACGCCCCGGGAAGAAGCCGCATTTCCGTCAGAACCTGAAAGCCATTGCATACACCCAGAACAAAGCCGCCCCGCCCGGCATGGGACTGGATGGCAGCCGCGATGGGCGATTGAGCGGCGATTGCACCGCAACGCAGATAATCCCCAAAGGAAAATCCGCCCGGAATGCCGACCACATCCACCCCATGTGGCAATTCGCGGTCCTTGTGCCAAACGCGAGAGACGTCAAAGCCTGCCATCTGGAAGGCAACGGCAAGATCACGGTCACAATTGGATCCGGGAAACGTGACGACGGCGGCTTTCATAAGCAGTCCTTTTCGCAGCAAGACAGCGCCCGATTATCCGATTGCCCGGACCTGCGCCACCCTGAATTGGGCGAAGGTTCAGACGCTCAGCCGGGCAAGTTCGATCACTGGGCAGCGGTCCATCACGACCGCCAGGCCTTGCGCCTCGGCCTTGTGTGCGGCGGTCTGGTTTTCCACGCCCAGTTGCATCCAGATCGTTTTCAGACCGGGCAAAGCTTGCAGCGCCTCATCCACAACCGGCTCGGCCGCGTCAGAGTTGCGGAAAATGTCGACCATGTCCACCGGTTCGGTGATGTCTGACAGTGATGCCACAACGGTCGCACCCCAAGACGTGACAACCCCGGTTTGGCCGGGATTGACAGGAATAACCTTGTAGCCGCGCCCTGCAAGATGTCGCGCCACGCCGTGGCTGGGGCGGTCCGCTTTGGGCGACCATCCGACCAAGGCGATCACTTTGGTTTCCGTCAGGATACGGCGCAATTCGGCATCGGACTGAGACATCTTACCTTGCCTTCATAAAAGTGCGCCCGAACCTAATGGCCGGGCGCAAGTGCGGAACGAGGGACAGTGGAGTGAAGGAGGCGTTCCGTGCCGATCCTTCGCATCTAACATCGGGATCAACCTGCCACGATTCCAGACCCCGACCCCCAAATTCGATCACATCAGCGTGTCGAAGCCGCATAAAGTGCCACCGCTGCCGCATTTGATACGTTCAACGATCCTGATTGGCCCTGGTAGGGAATGCGCGCGACGACATCGCAGGTTTCGCGGGTTCTGTCTCGCAGACCCGGGCCCTCAGCCCCCAGCACCAGCGCTACCGCGCGGTTGCCCGCCTCGGCCAGGGCTTCGTCAAGTGTGACGGTCCCGTCGCCATCAAGACCGATCAACCGGAAACCCATTTCGCGCAGCGAAACCATCGCGTCTGCCAGATTGGTCACGCGCAGATAGGGCTGCCGTTCCAGCGCCCCCGACGCCGTCTTGGCCAAAGCGCCTGTTTCAGGGGCCGAATGATGGCGTGGAGCGATGACGGCACGGGCACCGAACACCTCGGCCGATCGCAGCACGGCGCCCACATTATGCGGGTCAGTGACCCGGTCCAGACAAACCACAAGGGGCAGCCCCTTCCCGGAAATGCATATGTCCTCGAAGTTGCCCCAAGCCAGAGGGCGGGCTTCCAAAGCTGCGCCCTGGTGCACAGAATCCTCGGCAATCGGCACATCAAAGCGCTTGGGGTCGGTCAATTCCGGCTCCATGCCCGACAGCGCTACCGCTTCCTGCAGCTTGTCCAAAGCGTTCTTGGTCAAAACCAGACGCAGCTTTTCCCGCATGGGGTTCATCAGTGCATCGCGAACGGCATGAAGGCCAAAGAGCCAGACAGTTTCCTTGGCCTCCGCCCGCTTTGTCCGCTCCTTGTCAACGACCCAAGTCGGTTTCGTCGTACCAGCCATCGTTTCACCTGTCAGTTCCTGATACCCATCTCGCCCGCTCAGATGTTTGTTGCAAGTCAAAAGGTGGAACTATGTCCCTTGACGACCCTTGATCGCTTGTCTATTCCGCGGTTAATGTGTGGGCGACGAGCTGCAAGGTGCGGCAGGGGACTGTAACTCCCCCGGGGCGACCCGCGCCTGGTTCGATTCCAGGGTCGCCCACCATTTCCAACAAGAGTTTTTATTTTCAAAGGCTTAACACTGCTATCTTGCGTGCCCATTGGGCTCTGTTTGGCCATGGGTTGATACATGCCGAATCGAATATGAGATGCTGATTTCCATCACATTGAATGATGGAAACCGATCAAGACGGACCTTTGACTTTCCACTCACATCCCTATCCTGGGGCTCGAGATCGGGAGGGGTGCATGCAGTATCGGATGTTTGGTCGCACAGGTTGGCAGGTCAGTGAGATCGCGTTTGGGGCGTGGCAGCTTGGCGGGGACTGGGGAACGGTGGACGATGACGCGTCGATCCGGACGTTGCATCACGCGTGGGGCCGGGGTGTCAACTTGGTCGATACGGCATACATCTACGGCAACGGGCATTCCGAAGAGGTGATCGGTCGGGCTCTGAAATCCTGGACGGGCCAGAAGATATACATTGCAACGAAGGCCCAGCCGGTTGAATGGCCTGCCCCGGATGATGAGCATCCGCAGATGCGGGGGCGATACCCGGAATGGTATCTGCGAAAGATGGTGGACAATGCCCTGAGGCGGTTGCAGGTCGAGAAGATCGATCTGTTCCAGCTTCACTCCTGGATGGCGTCGGGCCTCTATGAATTGGATTGGTTGGAAACGCTGAATGCGCTCAGGCTCGAGGGTAAGATCGACCAGATTGGCGTGTCCATCCGCGACTACCGCCCGCAGGATGGTGTGGACCTAGCTCGGCTGGGTCTGGTCTCCAGCCAGCAAGTGGTGCTGAACCTGTTCGAGCAGCGACCGGCGGGAGAGTTGTTCAGAGCCGGTGCCGGACGCCAAGCATTCATCGCCCGTGTGCCGCTGGATTCGGGGTCGCTGGTGGGAAACTGGACTGAGGATACCTACGGGTCCTTCCCACTGGGATCGGTGCCTGCCCAGTTGTTCCGAGGGGAACGGTTCGCCGAGACGCTGGCCCGGGTGAAGTCCTTGAAAGCCTTGTGTGCGCCCTACTACCCGACCTTGGCCGAGGCTGCGATGCGCTATGTTCTGTCATGTCCGGAATTGTCCTGTGTGATCCCTGGTATGGCGAACCCGGCTCAGGTCGACATGAACTTGATCTACAGCGACGGGGGCGTATTCCCCGAGGACCTCAAGGCGGCCCTCACAGCCCACGTATGGCCCCGAAACTACTACCAGTAGGACCCACATGACCCTACAACTCGAACTGCTTCGGCCTGGTCAGATTTCTGAGGAAATGGCCCGGTGCCCCCGCATATGGATGCCGCTTGGGACCATCGAATATCACAGCCATCACTTACCGGTCGGTCTGGATGGGTTGCAGGCCCATGGCCTGTGCCTCGACGCGGCGGACCTTGTGGGTGGGTTGGTCTATCCGCCGCTCTGGTGGGGCACTGGCGGGGGGCACGGAGCCTATCCCTGGACGGTGATGATGCCGGGGGCAGAAGAGATCGCGTCGATCCTGCGCTTTACCCTGATGAGGCTGTCGCAGCTTGGCGTTCGGCAGGTGGTGCTCTTCACCGGACATTTTGCCGATGAACAGTTGGCGATGATCCGGGACGTGGCCACGGAGTGGAACGCGGCTGGTGGATCGATGACCGTCCTTGCCCTCGGCGTGAATGGCAATCCGGGTGCCTCTCTGCCGCCAGACCATGCGGGTCGATTTGAGACGACCCTGCTGGCCGCGTATCATCCCACTCAGGTCGATCTGTCGCTGCTGCCGACCGCCCGGCCAGAAGAGGCACTGGAGGACCCCTTCGGCCCTCAGCGACACGACTCGACCCACAGCCTGCATGGCATCTTCGGGGCGGACCCGAGGGCCTATTCCGCCGCTGACGCACCGATGTTGCGGCAAGCGATGGTCAGGTGGCTGGCAGATCAGGTCGGGACGCTCTGATCGGTCGGCCCCAGCATCACTCTGGCCGCGTGTCCGGCAGGTTCTCGGGTCCGTAAAGCACAATCGGCACGGTGGAGACGTAGGGTGGCTCGACATGAGTCGCATGGTCGAAGCCGAAATGGTTCAGCAGAACGTCGAGCGCAAACTGGGCCTGCAACTCGGGGTTCTGATCGATAGTCAGGGTCATCAACCCTTCCCGCAGGATGCCCCAGGTGAACTGCGTCAATTCGTGACCGATGAAGGTCGGACGGTGCGCCAGGATGTCGGCCTGGATGGCCGCAACAACACCCCGGTTTCCCGCACCGACGTTGTAGATCGCCACGGCGTCGGGATAGTCAGCGAATGCCGATTTCAACCGTGCCTCTGACCGGATGGCATCGTCTGCTCCTTCAACCACCTGAGCGACGGTATGGTGGTTTCCGGCTTCCGTCAGAAAGTCCCGCAGCCCATGCAACCGCTCGGCATGAGAACGGAACCCAAGATGATTGCAGAGCACGATGACCTTGCCGGGCCCTGTCATCCGGGTCAGAAAATACCCGGCAGAGCGACCCGCCTTGACGTGATCAGTCCCCGCATAGGCCAGCCGTCGTGATCCCGGCAGGTCAGATATCATCGTGACCACAGGCTTGCGAACCACGTCCATTTCAGCGATGGCCTCATGGATCAGGGCATGGTCCTGAGCATAGACGATGGCGGCATCGCAGGGGCTGCGCAACAAGGCGGCGGCGATGGTGGCGGGGGCTTCGTCATCAAGAACAGTGCGGTGGATGACCACGGACGGCCCCATGCGGTGACCAAGACGGCGAAACTCGATCCCCATTCGGTTGATCAGTGGCAGTTCGGGGCGGGCCAGGATGACATTGATCCGGATCATGCTGTGATGGCTTTCCGGCAACACCCGCCGCAGCCCAAGCTCTCGTGCTGCGGCCAGGACTTTGCGGGTGATCTCCTCCCGAACCTGACCTCGTTCATTGATCACACGGTCCACAGTGGCACTTCCCACCCCCGCCCGTGCGGCGACATCCTGCAACGTGATCCGAGGTCGTTTCATTTTTGTGATGCATTCCAATATGTTGTGTCGGTAGAGCGTGGCCGGACCGAGCGTCTGATTGATTTCCATCAAGATTGTGATGCGACAATTTGTCAAGGCCGAATAGAACCACTCAACAGGGAAGGACCCCGACGACTGACCAGGGCCAATACGGGACAGGAAGCCCAGGGTCAGGTCAGGCATCGCAAGGGAAATACG
>CAMDHB010000089.1 GCA_945897655.1 Pseudorhodobacter antarcticus | reverse complement strand
GGTTCAACTACGACGACAACTATTTCTTCCACAAGTTTCAAGGCATGCCCCAGAACGGTTACACCGCCATGGTGGAACGCATTCTGGACCACGCCGGGATCACCGTGCATCTAGACACCCGCTTTAACCGCAATCAGGCAGCCCAATATGACCATGTGTTCTATTCGGGCCCTCTGGATGGCTGGTATGATTTCGACATTGGTCGGCTTGGCTACAGGACGCTGGATTTCGAACGATTCACTCATCAGGGAGATTATCAGGGCTGCGCCGTAATGAACTACGGTGAGGTGTCTGTGCCCTATACCCGGATCACTGAACACAAGTATTTCGCCCCTTGGGAAAGCCATGAAGGGTCGGTTTGCTACCGCGAATTCTCACGCGCATGCGGTCCCGATGATATCCCCTATTATCCGATCCGGTTAATGGAAGAACAGGCGCTGCTGCGCCAGTACGTTGCCAGGGCAGAGAGTGAGACTGGCGTGACCTTTGTTGGCCGTCTTGGTACCTATCGTTACCTCGACATGGATGTGACGATCCGCGAGGCCCTTAACACGGCTCGGGCGTTCAGTGCTCATCTGGCCGATGGCACCAGAATGCCAGCTTTTGCGGTCAAGCCGATATGAACCAACCGCTCGTCGGATCGCCAGATCTTGGCGGGCAGATTGGGAGGTCGGTCTTGAAGCCACCAACCCCGCAGCGCATCGCGGCCATTGTTGTCACCCACAACAGGCTTGCCCAACTTGAACACACGATCGAAAGGCTGCTGACCGAGCCGATTGATGTTGTGGTACTGGTGGACAATGGGTCGACCGACGGCACGGTTGAACGGTTTGAACGGATCAATGATTCTCGTTTTCACTTGATCAGTTTGCCCACCAACCGTGGTGGTGCCGGCGGTTTCGAGGAGGGGCTGCGCCAGACCAAAGCGCTGTTCGACCCCGACTGGTGCGTCTTGATGGATGATGATGCGAGACCCGAAGCAGGCGCCGTTGCGCGGTTTCGGGCGATGGACTGTTCAGGCTTGGGAGGTGTTGCGGCTGCAGTCTATACGAGCGACGGGTCAATCTGTGACATGAATCGGCCCTCGGTAAATCCGTTCTGGCATCGAAAAGCATTCCTTCGAACGCTGATGGGTGGTGGCCGAATGGGGTTCCACCTCGCCGATGACGCCTATGCGGCACAGATGTCAACGCCGATAGATGCTGCGTCTTTCGTTGGCCTTTTCCTTTCGCGATCGGCGATCAAGGCAACCGGTTTTCCGGATGGACGCCTGTTCATTTATGGCGATGACGTCCTATATACTCTGGCAATGCGGCGGGCAGGGCAGGGATTGCTATTTGCACCAACCATCAGATTCGAGCATGATTTCAAGACCTTCAATGCCGGGAGTCGTGCATTCCGCCCGATGTGGAAGATATACTATCATTACCGGAACTTGCTGTTCGTTTATCGGTCGGCAGCGGGTCTGCTGTTCTGGCCGGCTCTGCTGGTTATCTTGCCGAACTGGTTCTTAAAAGCCCGATACTACGGCGAAGACTGGTCACTATACCTCAAGTTCCTCAACTTTGCTTTGCTTGACGCCATGCGCGGCAAGCTCGACAGGCCCCATGCCGAGGTGCTCTCTTGGTCACCACGATGAACCGCTAAAGCCGCTCGGCCTATTCCTCTGGATTGGCCTTTGGCCGCACAGCCGCCTTTTGCCCTTGTCTCTTGACTCCAGCTTTGCCTGCAGCGGGCCTTACCGCACCCTGTTTCTTCGGGCCCGTTTTGACATTCTCTGTCACTCCAGCTGCGGCAATCTTTCTGCGGCCGGCGCCGGCCTTTCCAGCATTGGGCCTTGCAGCTTTTTTGGCCGATTCTTCTGCACCATCGTCGGCTTTCCGACCCCGCACAAGACGACGCCGTTTCGGAGCAACAGCGCCATCTTCGTCATCTGCAGTCACTTTGGAGCGATGCTCGATCCGCAATGAGTCGGCCAGAAACTGCGGGTCCGCCTTGATCAACACCGCCGTATGGCCCAACAAAGTGTTAATCAGATACTGTTCACGCGTCGAAAAATGGTCTTCGATCCGAACGGATTGCGCTTCCGCAACCGCCTTGCCAGGCGCTGCATTCAAGGCATCAGACATCGGAGTGCCACTAAAGAACGCGGCGTCCAAAGCAGCGGCATCTGCGGCGTATTGCTCGCGCACCGTCTCGGCCAAGGAGCGGTGAATGCGAACTTTGGTGCCTTCACGATAGGCGCTTTCGTTCATTCGACGGGCAAGTGCACGGCCTATAGTGGACTGATAGGGCAGTCCCTTGTTCTTGCCTTCATTCACTTTCACATGAAACTCGCGCACAATGGACAGGTTTTCCAAGGACAGTGATTCATTCGCATCAGGCGTGTCTGAAAGGGTGAAATCTTCGGTTTGCAGGGCGAAGCTCATAAAATCAGCCACAACATCCTTGCGATACAGAAGATCGCGGATCATGGGGCGCAATTCGAACGCACTGCCAAAGGTCTCGCGCCAGGCTGTAAAGCGAGGCGTATAGACAAAACTCTCACGCGCATGAAGCACCGCATGCAATTCTTCCAGCGTGCCGACGTACATGCCCGTCTTGACCCGTTCCGCATAAGTCGACGGAAAGCGGTCGGCATGTGGCCGGACGTAAGCGATAAACCGGGCTGTCTCCAACGCTCCTGGGAAGTAGGTTTCGATTGTTTGTTTCAGGACCTTGGGGTCAACACTCTCAAAGTGTTCAGCCGAGATAACCGCAACATCCGCATCAGGATTCCGATTGATCTCGTTCGCGATGGAACGCGCCAATTTGGCCGTCCTTGATCCGTCCACCCTGCCACTCAGGCTCTGCGCAAAAGTGATGTGACTCACCCGGGAGCCCACTGGATAAAGCAGTTTCACGCTGTCGCATTTCCAACCTTTGGAGGACAGTGCGGTCTGAATCGCCGTGGAGCCGGTCTTCATGTCGCCGAGGTGAAACACCAATTTAGTCATTCGCTTAGCCTCACGTTACTTGGCGTTGTCTATGTCATCACTGACCCATTCACCAACGCCGTTGCTGTTTCATCCTCAACGGCAGCGATTTCCAACAGATAATCAAACCCGGGAAATCAAAGCCGACGCTTCTTCCAATATCTCATCGACCCTCGCGATATGCGAGATTGCTTCGGCAGACAGATCCGCATTCCCCACCCCATCAACCTTTTGACCAATGCGGCGAACGAACGCCTCTTTCCAAAGCCCAGTTTGCTCCATCAACAGACCCACCAGTGCTCCCGAAAGTTCGGTCAACTTAGCCAGCTCTTGAGGTGAAAAGTAGACCTTTGCATCTGTTTCCATTGTCTTGTCGGCCGTTTCAAAAGCTGCGTCATCCATCGCCTTGACCATAACTGGCTTTCCAAAGAAAACCTCATCCAGATTTACGGCATCAGAGCGCGCAATCTTGCAGATGCTGTCGTACAAGTCGCGCCCAATCCGCAGCTTTGTTCCCCTTGCACCCTTGAACCCACCACAAATACGATTGATCTGGCTGCCGACAGCATGACGGATCGCCCCTTGGATATCATGGCTTTATAGATGCTGTTGCAGGAACTTCAGTCCTGACAAAGCTTCCACCGGTAAAGTCGTGTTGGCGGCAGCCATGTCCAACAACTTGAAAGGTGCATTCTGCACCACGATTCCAACAAAGTCCGCGACCACGTCCCCATCCCGCAGCTCTTCGCGTACCATAGGCCGCAGCACGAACCTGTCGCCATACAGATTGCACCATTTCGTGAATCGCCGTGAGAAGTTCAGAAACCTTTTGCTGGTGTTCTCGACGAAGAATGTTTCCACATCGGTTTGCAACGAGCCCACTTTGACACGTTGGGCATAGGCGGACAGAAACCGACTGACGTGAGGGCGCGCATAGGCCACGACACGCATCGTTTCCGCATGTTTTGGCATGTATTTCGCAAAGACGGCATTGACCTCGACCGGATCAATCGAGGCAAATTGTTCGGCAGACAGAACGGCAACATCAGCGTGCGACGCCTCAAGCCAGTCTGCGGCAGCGCGAAAGCGGCTCTCAATTTCGTCAGTCTTCGCTTCACGCCTGATGGAGTTGGCAAGCTGAATAGCGTTCAATTTGGGCGGATAGTCGATCGAAACGGTTTCACATTCAACTCTCCGTTGAAACAGCGCCTGCTGAATGGACGAGCTTCCTGTTTTCGGGTCGCCTATATGCAAAATCAAGGATTTACTCGTCATCATATCCTCTGGCCAGACGCCCGCGAGCAAAACCGATCACTCCGGCTTTGCCAAGCTCTCTTCTGCGATTATGCGCGCGATTTTCGTCAGTGTATCGTTAACCTTCTCAATATGTGCCAACACCTGCTTGGGCGGCTCTGTACCGGGCTTTGAGATACGTTGGCCGATTTTCTGTTCGAAAGCCACAGTCCAGGCCATCGGACGCTTTTTGAACATTGAGACCACATTGCGGGATTTCTCGCGCAATTCGACGATCGAGTCTTCCGAGTAATGCGACCTGATCGCCATGGGCTGCTGTTCCGCCACAACGTCAGCGCCGGCCTGCTTCAGTGCCTGTGCCATAAGCGGCTGCCCATCAAAAAAAACAGCATCCAATGCTTCGGCATCCGACTGGCAGAACAGCTTCACCTTTTTGTAAAGCTCCTCGGTGATCTGCAGCTTCGTGCCTTGGTGCGGGTGGGTTCGCGCCAAAGTCATGCCCACGTAATCACCGACAGCGTGACGCACGCCATTTGCGATTTGATTGCGCTTCAAGACAGCCTGCAGTTCACGCAGACCAACGAGATACTCAAGTGGTAGCGAAGGATTGGCGTCAACCGCCTCAACCAGCTTGAACGGCGCACCACCCAGAGTGATGTTCAAGAAGTCACTGACGACATCGCCATCACGCAAATGACTGCGGATCATTGGGCGAAGAGTAAATCGATCACCGAATGTGTCGCGCCAGCGCTGAAAGCGTGGTGCGAAACGCAGCAGTTTTTCAGCCTTGGTTTTCATGAAGAAAGTGTCAGCGTCGCCAAAATACAGTCCGGCCTTGCCACGCTGCATGAAGGCACTCAGAAATCTGCTGGCATGGGGACGCACATAGGCCACAACCCGCAAGGTTGGAACATAATCGGGCACGAATTCATTCAGTGTGTCCAGCAACTTCTGCGGGTCGACGCGAAAGAACTGCTCGGCTGACACAACAGCCACATCTGCGTCCGTCGAGGCAAGCCATGCCGCCAACTTGGTATAGCGGGCCTCGCGCTGCGCCGCTTGTTTGGGGTCCGAAAGGGCGTTTGCCAAGGGAAAAGAGTTCAGCTGCCCAGGATATGCCAGGCTGATAGTCGAAGACTCCCAAAGGTTGTTCCGCAAAACATGTTGAATCGAGGACGTGCCCGTTTTGGGGTCTCCAATATGCAGGACGAGGGACTTGGCCGCCATTTCCACCTCTTTTTAATCAAACGTAGGCACTGCTTTTGTATCAAGCCTCAAGGCTTAACCACTTCAACCACAGTCGGCGCCTCTGGTGATTTGGTGAGCTTCAGCACCCTCTGCCAAAAGCTCGGAACAGTAATCTCGGCATACCCTTTGCGATACTTCGCCAGAAGCGCGCCGTAGCCGAAGCAGGTCCGCGCCGTGAGCCACATCAGTCGGAAGGCTTGGGCGAAGAAGCGCATCTTTGAATGCGTGACGGTATACGCCTTCTCCCGGGTCGAGTTCAGATAGGTGATCTTTGAGGTGCCCCAAACAGGGGCAAAGTTATTCCGATCACGGGGCTGCAATACGATTCGGTTGCCCCAAACACTGAAGAAGGGCAAAAGATGGCCGTTCAAGGTCCAACGAAACAGCTGATACAATCGGCCGTCTCCAGCCCAATAGCGCCGGCGTTCCCGCAAGTCCATTTCGGCCACGGGCTTCCAGGCCTCAACTTTGTACAGCGCCTTGACCGCCGCACGCTGCGCCGCTGCATCCGCATTTTCGGCAAAGAATTCCGGGCCTTTCAGGACATCATTCCATGCCATCAGCAGCGCATCTGCTGTTTCATACTGGAACTTGGCGATGTTGCGCAGGAAGAAACCAATTCCGATCTTGGCGATGTTCAGGGGGCCAATTTCCATCTTTTCGAGGGTCAAGTGCTGCACGAAGTGGTTGCGCAGATCCAGATACAAGGTCATCGGCGATTCCTTGTCGCTGAAATCCTCGGCAAAGGACACGACGCCGTTAATCGTGGTGATATGAAAATCGTTCGCCAGCGAGAAGTTGATATCATCGCCCCGCACGAAGAACGGGAACGGATAGTGAGTGACTTCCTTGACCGGGAAGGCAAAAAACCACCAGCCGCCATACATCTTCGGGCTGCGATAACTGGCCGACGCGAATTCCATGTTCATGACTTGCGTCCAGTCGCGCAAGTCAACTCCGCTGAACTGCGGACGGCAATAGCGGTCGAAGATCGCGCCGTTTTCCCACATCCGCCACTTGTCCGAATTACTGATCATGGCGCCAGAAACAGCAAGCTTGGGGTCCTTGGACAGGGTCAGCATGGCATAGGCCCTATGAAGCGCTTCCATCGGGATCGAGGCATCATCATCCATGAAAAGAACATGGCTGAAGCCCGCCTTGTCACCTTCGATCAGACCCCTGGTAAAGCCGCCCGCACCTCCCAGATTGGCGTTCGGAATGCGGGTGATCTTATCGCCTTCGATGATTTCGGCGCTGTTGCCGTTGTCGACGATGTTCAAGTGCATCTGGTCGGCAAAATCGGCCGTCTTGAACCATGCAGCCATGCGCCGCGCTGTGTTCTCGACCTCGGCCTCGCGCTTGAATGTCGTGATTGACAGGCACAGCCTGACAGCAGGGTTGATCCGGCCGGGAACCGCAAACCGCGCGCCCAACAACTGGACACCCTGGCTGATCGCATGCAGTTCAAAATAGATCATGCCGGTGACAGCCGTTTTCGAATACTGCGACAGATCAATGAGAATCTCGCTCATCGGCGAAAGAGTATGGGGCGCGTCACAAAGCAGTTCCCACGAACGGTCTGGAATGGCATGGAAAACCTTCACCAGAACCCGACCCCGGCCAAGCAGCCCCAGGTAAAGGCCCTTGGGTTGACACGAAGCGTGCCATTTTCCGATGTTCAAGGCGTTGAAATAACTGTCGAAATGTACAACGGTTCTTTGCTCGAAACTAAGCGTTTCGGTCGCTTCATTGTAGGTGGTAGGTCCATTTGCATGGAAATACATGTTGGCTTCTGTGCACAAGCCGGCCTCGGGATAGATCACATGCTGCAGTGTCACAAGGTTGCCGACCGTATCTTGCGCTGCCGCCTCGCGGTTCACGACCAGTCCGGTCAGGTGCTGCAACTGCATGCCCTGCCCACGCAGCCAACCATCAAAATCGGTTGAGTCGCCATCGGCCTTAAGGTTTGTAACCGTCAGGCCAAGGAATGCGGATTGGAATAGCAAGACTTGCTCTTCCTCTTCCGCCAGTTCACATTCCATGCTGACAACTTGCATCCGGTCCCGCAAGTCAATCCCCTGATAGCGCGGGGATGGCTTGCCGTCGCGGTCAGCAGCCATGCCATTTGCCCCCATGAACCACTTCTCTGCCGGGTCCAGAATGGCTGCGCCCAAGGCGACGTTGGAATCGCGGGCCAATGACAGAAATGCCAGCGTCCGGACAAGGATTTCCGGAACGACCACGGTTGTTGGGTCCATCAGCACTGAATGGGTAAAGCCTTTTGCCTTGGCATCCAAAAGCTGGGTCATCGGAGGCGTTCCCGACGCATACCGGATGAACTTGGCGCCGACAGAACTGCCGGGGCCGTCACACCATGCGTCAAGTCGTGCCTGGATCAACCTATCTTGGGGCGCCTCGACCGCAGCACGCGACATGCACAGGGCAAGCTTCAGCGACGGGTCAACGCGGCCGCAGGTCAAGTAACGCGCCGCGGTGACTGTGGCCACTTCGTCTTCGCTGATATTGCGCAACTCAAACCAGATGCCGCCCGCCCCGGCATTCAAGGCATAGGCAGAAAGATCGATGACCGTTTCGATATCTGCAGACAGTTCGCACAGTTCGCAGGCCAATCGTTCCCACGATCGGCCAGTCTTGACCTGAAACACCCGAATCTCAACCTGCCCAGTGCCCGAAACAGCCAGAAACAAGCCGTCCAGATTGCACCCGCGGTGCCAGTTGCCGATCCCGATTATGTTGCCAAAGGTGTCTGTTCGCAACCCAGCCTTCGGACCTAGAAAAACCGTTCCGATTGCCTCGGATACCCAGGCCTCGCCCTCAAGATTGTAAAACAGCCCTGGTTCGGTACAGATACCCTGCAAGGCCAGAACCATGGACTGCAATGTTACAGTCGGACGGCCCGCCAGAACACGTTCGAAACTTGCGGAGGCTGCTGAGCTTATGTTGGGCAGGTGCAAGCCGATCTGATCCTTGGCTTCGTTCGTCTTCTTGGATGCAGCGCTGGGCATGGTCGGTCTCCAGATCAAAGCGTGGCGAATGTGTGTCTGCAGGCAGCCACAATCAGGTCGTCAGAAATTCAAAATCAAGTCTTGGTCGGTGTGTCCGCATGCTGTTTGATCAGGCTTCTGATCATTGGCGCCACATAATCGCGCATCAGGGCCGCAGTGTCGGTAGGCAGAACCATCTGGGCCAGCGGTTCGTCCGGTGCGGGCATCTGCTCCAGGAACAACAGATCGCGCCCGAAATAGCGACGGGCAATGGCAGCGTTGCCCTCGGCGTGGGCTTCCATGATCCGCATGCGCGTGTCGTAGTCAAGCAGCAGGGTGCTGTTGTCACTGCCCTTGCCAGCCAGAGTCTTGTCAACTTGCTTGACCGCATTTTCCAGCTTGGCCCGGTACTTGTCGGGCGCTTCATCGAAGGGAAGGCAACGCACAAATTCCGCAATGGTGGGAGAGTAGCTTGAGTTCACATGCGGCGCGGGCTTCAGACCAGAGATGTCGTCGATCCCGATGCGTTTGCAGAATGCTGCCACAGGGCCAGCCGGCATCTGTGCCTTTTCAAAGACATATGGCAGAACATTCTCTTGCCCAAACACCTCATCCAGGTGTGAAAGCAACCGGTCATAGTAGGCCCAGTGGAACTCTTCGATGCGGTCTACGAACTCTGACAGGGTGCAGTGGCTCAGCGACTTGTTCCATTGCCATTTGATGTTTTGCAGATACCAGCTTTCCAGCCAAAGGTCCTGACGACGCAGAGCAAAAACCACCTTGACGTCAAAATGCTTGCGAAACTCGCCCAGCAACGAAAGGTCGGTCCGCATGCAGACGTCTTCGTCACTCAACACGATCTTGTCGATGGCGTTGGTATGCTTGCTGGCCCGCAGCAACAGATCCTGCGACACTTCACTGACGCTGCGACGTCCCGCGAAGATCGCATTGAAGATCGGGAAGTGCCGAGCAATGCGCATCGGATGGAACACGCCTCGCGACAAGAGGGCATCCCAGTTGGATAGCATAAACGCCTGAATTGAACTGGTTGCCGTTCTGTGGGTGCCAACATGCAGATAAAGCGTTGTCATTCTTTTCTCTAAATCTACGTTCTACGCCTGAAACCCTGCGCGATCCGATCCGCAAGCCCGCAATTGTTGCGGGCCAAGATCGGGATCAAAGGGTGGTCCTTGACGGCTGTTGGATGTCATGCAGGGCGAAAAAAGGCAAGTTCCAATCAGTTTGGCTCAGCCAACTCCGGCCCAACGGGGTGAAGATGCCCAATTGCTGCTCTCTTTACTGCGAACCGACAGCGGAAGCAGAATGATCGCGGCAACCCACTCGCTACTTTTCTCTTGGCCAGGCGCCAACTTTAAGCTTTGGTAGCTGGATGAGCCTCCCAGATCTGCATTTCGAAAACGCCGCCCATGTTCGCGGCCTGATCCGTGTCGCAGGTATTGACGAAGTCGGACGCGGCCCACTTGCCGGGCCAGTGACGGCAGCTGCGGTTATCCTTGATACCACAAACATTCCAGTTGGGCTGAGGGACAGCAAGCAGTTGTCTAAAGCGCGCCTAGAGGCAATGTACACGCAGATCATGCAGTGCGCGAAAGTCTCGATTTCCCACGCGACTGTTGAAGAGATCGATGAGCTGAACATCCTGCAAGCGTCCCTACTGGCGATGGAGCGCGCCGCTGCTGGGCTGGGCGCCGATCATTATCTGATTGACGGTAACAGGCTCCCATCGGCGCTTCGTGGACGCGCCGAATGGATTGTCAAAGGAGATGCCAGAAGCCTGTCAATTTCTGCTGCGTCCATTGTGGCAAAAGTGACACGCGACCGCATCATGGTGGATTTGGCGCAACAGCACCCGGGTTACGGTTGGGACAGAAATGCTGGCTATCCGACGCCCGAGCATTTGAATGCGTTGAAAAAACTGGGGGTAACCCCAGCGCATAGGCGTTCTTTTTCACCTGTCCACAAGATGTTGTAGCAAG
>CAMDHB010000088.1 GCA_945897655.1 Pseudorhodobacter antarcticus | reverse complement strand
TCCGACGCCATGAAAACGCCAGAGGCTGCGGTTGCCGATGCGCCGCCCGGCAACTGGGTGGACCGCTTTGCACCGGCGGTGACGCGGCCCTATCTGCGGCTGTCGCGGGCGGACAGGCCCATCGGGACATGGTTGTTGCTGATCCCCTGTCTGTGGGGGATTGCGCTGGCGGCGCTGGAGACGGGGTTCAAGCAATGGGACCTGTGGTTGGCGGTATCCTGTGCGGCGGGGGCGTTCCTTATGCGGGGGGCGGGCTGTACCTGGAACGACATTTCCGACCGCAAGATTGATGCGCAGGTGGCGCGGACGCGGAGCAGGCCTTTGCCATCGGGGCAGGTGAGCGTGCGGGGGGCGGTGGTGTGGATGGTGGCGCAGGCGCTGGCGGCCAGCCTGATCCTGTTCAGCTATAACGGTTTGGCGATCACACTTGGGATCATGTCACTGGCGCTGGTGGCGATTTACCCCTTTGCCAAGCGGTTCACGTGGTGGCCGCAGGTGTTTTTGGGGCTGGCGTTCAACTGGGGGGCCTTGCTGGCCTATGCCGCCCATGCGGGGCAGGTCAGTTGGGCGGCGGTGCTGATGTATGGGGCGGGGATTGCCTGGACGCTGTATTACGACACGATCTATGCCCATCAGGACCGCGAGGATGATGCGCTGATCGGGGTCAAGTCGACGGCGCGGTTGTTCGGGCAGAACACCCGGCCATGGCTTTGGGGGTTCATCACGGCAACGGTGATCCTGATGGCGCTGTCGGTGACGCTGGTTCTGGCCACACGGACCAGCCTGCCTGCGCTGGGGTTGGCACTGTTGGGGGTCTGGGCCTTTGGCTGGCATATGACCATGCAGATGCGAGGGCTGAATGTGGATGACGCGGACTCTTGCGTGGTGACCTTCCGGTCCAATCGCAATGCGGGGCTGCTGCCTGCGCTGTTTCTTGCCGCAGCGGCGCTGGTCTGATTGAACCTGCCCCGACCATTGCGTAAGACCACCAGGTGCTGGACACGTTTCCGGCCGGGCCTGCACCCAAACCCAAAGGACCCTGCGCCACCGTGGCTGATCTGACCGACCCTGCCCCGATTGGCTCTGTTCCGCCCCGGCGCCCCAGTGAGGGGGTGTTGATGACGGCGGCGTTTGTTGCGGCGGCGGCGTTGGCGCTGTTGATGTCCTGGGGGATGGCCCATGTGATCGAGGCACGGTCGACTTCGGCTGTCACGACACGTCTGCTGGCCGAGGGGTACACTTGGGCCAAGGTGGATGCTGATGGGCTGATCGTATCCCTGTCGGGCACCGCCCCGAATGAGGCGATGCGGTTTTCGGCGATGAACCTGGCGGGATCTGTGGTGGATTCGGGCCGTTTGCGGGATGGGTTTGAGGTGGAGCCAGCACAGGTCATTGCGGCCCCGCGCTATTCGGTTGAAATGCTGCGGAATGCGGATGATGTGCAATTGATCGGTCTGGTGCCGGATGGGCCAGCCAAGGAATTGCTGGGGGCGGCGTCATTTGAGCTGACCCGCAACGCGCCGCAAACCGACATGTTGCAGACAGCGGCCTATCCCGCGCCCGAAGGATGGGCGCCTGCGCTGGATCTGGGGATCGTGGCGCTGAAGCTGTTGCCGCATTCCAAGATTTCGGTGTCAGAAGCCGGGGTGGAGATTACTGCAATCGCCATGAGCGAGACTGAAAAGCGCAAGTTCGAGGCAGAGATTGCCAAGGCAACGCCCTCGGGTTTGGCGGTGCAGACCGAAATCACGGCCCCCCGCCCGGTGCTGACCCCGTTTACCCTGCGCTTTGTGGTGGAAGACGGGCGCGCACGGTTTGACGCCTGTTCCGCCGACAGCGATAGGGCCCGCGACCGGATTCTTGCGGCGGCCCGTCAGGCCGGGGTCGAGGGCAATCCGGGATGTGTGATCGGCTTGGGTGTGCCAAGCCCCTCCTGGGGGGAGGCGACGAGTGCGGCGATTGTGACGCTGGGCAAATTGGGCGGCGGGACGGTCACCTTCTCGGATGCCGATATCAGTCTGCAGGCGGGGGCGGATGTCAGTCAGGCCGCCTTTGACCGCGAGATCGGCGAATTGCGTTCGGCCCTGCCGGATGTGTTTTCGCTGGATGCCAAGATGCCCGAAAAGCCCAAGGCAACCGCAGCCGGGCCGATTGAGTTTACCGCAACCCTTGCCGCCGAAACGCGGCGGGTCGAGCTGCGCGGGCGGTTGACGGATGACCGGGTGCAGGCGGCGGTGGCCAGTTTTGCCAGGGCGCGGTTCGGGGCCACCAATGTCTATGTCGCCACGGTGCTGGACCCTGGGGCACCGGACGGCTGGCCCGCTCGGGTTCTGGCGGGGTTGCAATCGCTGGCGCAGCTGGACCACGGCACCCTGCTGGTTCGGCCTGATACGGTCGAGGTGGCGGGGGTCAGCGGGTCGCAGCAAGCCTCGGCCCGGATTTCGCAACTGCTGTCCGAGGGGTTGGGTCAGGGCAAGACCTTCAAGGTCAATGTGTCTTATGACAAGGAGTTGGACCCGCTGGCAGCCCTGCCGACACCGGTGGAATGTCTGGCCCGGGTTGTGGCAGTGGTGGCCGAGCGCAAGATCAGCTTTGCCCCAGGTTCAGCGGAACTGGATGCGGCATCGGGTGCGGTGCTGGACGATATGGCCAAGGCGCTGAAGGGCTGCACGGCGGTCAGGATCGAAATCGGCGGCCACACCGATGCGCAAGGGTCCGAGGAAGGCAATCTGGCGCTAAGCCAGGCGCGGGCCGAGGCGGTTCTGGTTGCCTTGCAGGGGCGGCAGGTGGATGTGTCGGGGATGCGAGCGCTGGGCTATGGCGAGGGTGAGCCGATCGAGGATAATGGCGAGGAAGAAGGGCGCGAGGCGAACCGTCGGATCGCGTTCACGCTGATCCAGGATGATGTCCCGGTCGCTGGGGCGGCAGAGGATGAAGGACCGTCTTTCGCACCCACCGAAAAGACCGCGCGCCCCAAAGCACGGCCAAAGGAATGACGCCTTGCTCTTGACCGCGGCGGGGCGACAGTGAAGACATGCAAAGACCATGAACCGTACCGAATTCACCCTTGCGATTGCGATCATCCTGCTTGTGGCCTTTGCCCTGGGCTGGTTCACCTATTGGCTGCTGCACCGCTTTACCCGGGTGGCGGGCGGCGACATGGCCGAAATGGACCGTCTGGCGCAGTCCTTGCACGATGCCGAGGAGACGCGCGATCAGGCGATCCTGTATCTGGAACAGCGCGAGGCCGAGTTGCTGAGCCAGATTGCCCAGACCGATGCCGAATTGCGGGCGGCGATGGAAGGCTTGCGCGATGCCCGGCACGAGGCCGAGGAAATGCGCAGCTATATCGAGCGGATGCACGCTAATAACTGACGGCGCTTGACTAGAGCCCGTCCAGGCAGGTGCGGGTCAGGGGCGACCCAGGGTCAGTCAGGCCGTCGATCACGTCAAAGTGGTGGCGACCCGGATCGGCTGTCCACGGGCAGGCCCATTCTTCGGACAAAAGCCGGGCCTGCCACAGGAAGGCGGGGCGCTCTTGTGCGCCGACCCAGACATGGGCTTCGGTCCTCAGCGGGTGGCGCGCGGGGCTTTCGGTGGCGCAGGTTTCAGGTTTCAGGTGCAGGTCGGCCTGCATGGCGGTCTGCATCAGGGGCGACAGTTCGGCCAGCGGCGAGATCGGGACGACGCGGGAGACGCCCGGCAGGCCAAGGTTCCCTATCCTCGCCGCCAGATGCCCGCCTGCCGAATGGCCCGTCACCACCACAGGGCCTGCGATGCGTTGCGACGCAACCCCGACGGCCTGCACGATTTCCTGGGTGATCTGCGGGATGGTCGCGGCCGGTGCCAAGGTATAGGACGGCATCGCCACGGCCCAACCCCGCGCCACGGCCCCGGCGGCGAGATGCGACCAGCTTTCGCGGCCCAAGGCCAGCCAGTAGCCGCCGTGGATGAAGACCAACACTCCGTGGGTCGTGCCCTCAGGCAGGAACAGGTCAAACCGGTTCCGTTCGCCCGGGCCATAGGGCAGGTCCAGTTCTGCTCGGGCACCCGCCCGAAACGCCGCCGCTTGCACCCGCCAGTTGTCGGGCATCGCTTCGGACCCCGGAATGAAAGCGCTGTTCTGATAGGCGCGGTCGGTATCCTGTGTGCGGTCCATCGGCGTCCTCGTTTGATCAAACCTGCCCGGCGGATATGGACTTTTCCGCCTTGGTCCTGCATTGCATGGGCAAGCGTCAAATGGGAGGCCCCAATGCTCGATTCCGTGACTGATCTGCGCGCTCTGCTCAAAGACCCCAGCCTGTTGCCCAACAAGGCCTATATCGCGGGCGAATGGGTCGATGCGGCGGATGGCGCGACCTTTCCGGTGACGAACCCTGCGCGGGGCGATATCATCGCGAGGGTGCCCGACCTGACCCGCGCTGACGCTGCCCGTGCCATTGCCGCCGCCGACAAGGCCCGCCACGAATGGGCGGCCCGCACCGGCAAGGAACGCGCTGCCATCCTGCGGAAATGGGCCGATCTGTGCATGGCCAATCAGGACGATCTTGCCACCATTCTGACCGCCGAAATGGGCAAACCGCTGGGCGAGGCCAAGGGCGAGATTGCTTATGGTGCTGCTTACATCGAATGGTTTGGCGAAGAGGCCAAGCGGATTTACGGCGAAACCATCCCCGGTCATCAGCGCGACAAGCGGATCACTGTTCTGAAGCAGCCGATTGGTGTGGCGGCGTCGATCACGCCCTGGAACTTCCCGAACGGCATGCTGGCGCGCAAGGTTGCCCCGGCTTTGGCGGCCGGCTGCGGCTTTGTGGCGCGTCCTGCGGCGGAAACGCCCCTGTCGGCGATTGCGCTGGCGGTGATGGCGGAACGGGCTGGCGTGCCGGCTGGCGTGTTTTCGGTGATCACGTCGAAGCGGTCGTCGGAGATTGGCAAGGAGTTCTGCGAGAACCCCAAGATCCGCAAGCTGACCTTTACCGGGTCAACCGAAGTCGGGCGCATCCTGCTGCGGCAGGCGGCGGAACAGGTGTTGAAATGCTCGATGGAGTTGGGCGGCAACGCGCCCTTCATCGTGTTTGACGACGCCGATCTGGACAAGGCCGTCGAAGGCGCGATGATTTCGAAATTCCGCAACAACGGCCAGACCTGCGTTTGCGCCAACCGGATTTACGTGCAGGCCGGGGTTTATGACGCCTTTGCCGAGAAATTGGCGGCGGCCGTGGGCAAGCTGTCCATCGGTGACGGGTTGACCCCCGGTGTCACGACGGGCCCGCTGATCAACATGGACGCGGTGGAGAAGGTCGAAGAACACATCGCGGATGTGCTGGCGACGGGGGGCCGCGTGGTGACCGGTGGCGGACGTCATGCGCTGGGCGGCACGTTCTTTCAGCCGACCGTGGTGACGGGGGTTCTGCCGACCAGCAAGGTGGCGACCGAGGAAACCTTTGGCCCGCTCGCCCCCCTGTTCAAATTCGACACAGAGGAAGAGATCATCGCCCGCGCCAATGACACGATCTTTGGTCTGGCCAGCTACTTCTACAGCCGCGACATTGGCCGGATCACCCGGGTTCAAGAGGCGCTGGAATACGGCATGGTTGGCGTCAACACGGGGTTGATTTCGACCGAGGTCGCGCCGTTTGGCGGTGTCAAGCAGTCGGGTCTGGGGCGCGAAGGGTCGCACCACGGGATCGAGGACTATATGGAGCTGAAGTACATCTGCCTCAGCGTTTGAGGCAGGGCTGCGCAGCCCTTGAATTCGGCGCGTGAAGCGCGTATCTCGCACCGACCCTAACGATGGAAACCGACCAATGGCCACGACCAACCCGATCCAGTTTATCCAGCAGGTCCGGTCCGAAGTGGCCAAGGTCGTCTGGCCGACCCGGCGCGAAACCATGCTGACCACCGTGATGGTGTTCATCATGGCGGCACTGACGGCCACGTTCTTTTCGCTGGTCGACCTGATCATCCGGTCGGGTCTGACCTTTGTGCTGCACGCCTTCCAGTAAGCCGGGCGACGCCCACTGGGCCGATTGTCCTTGATTTTCGCATGGGCTGGGTCTATCCCGCCTGAGGTTCAAGAGTAATCGGCGCGCAGCGATTCGGCGGCGCGCTGTTTTTTGTTCTGGGTTTGCGGTTCATCCGCTTGAAATGAAAAGACTTCCCTGTTTCAAGACAGGGCAGATGACAAGGTGAGTAGCTATGGCCATGCGCTGGTATTCGGTTTCAGTCCTCTCGAATTTCGAGAAGAAGGTGGCCGAACAGATCAAGACTGCCGTCGCTGAAGCCGGTCTTGAGGAAGAAATTGCAGAAGTGCTGGTGCCCACCGAAGAGGTGATCGAGGTGCGGCGCGGCAAGAAGGTGACAAGCGAGCGGCGCTTCATGCCCGGCTATGTGCTGGTGCGGATGGAGATGTCGAACAAGGGTTATCACCTGATTTCGTCGATCAACCGGGTGACCGGGTTCCTGGGCCCGCAAGGCAAGCCGATGCCGATGCGCGATGCCGAGGTGAACCAGATCCTGAACCGCGTCGAAGAAGGCGAAGCCGCCCCGCGCAACCTGATCCGGTTCGACATCGGCGAGCGTGTCAAGGTGACGGACGGCCCGTTCGAAGGGTTCGACGGCATGGTCGAGGAAGTGGACGAGAGCCACAACCGGTTGAAGGTGTCGGTCTCGATCTTCGGGCGTTCGACGCCGGTGGAATTGGAATTCACTCAGGTGTCGAAAGGCATGTGAGGGAACGGGTCCCGTCAAGGGGCCCATCGCGTGGGAGGCGAGCGTTCTGACAAGATCAGAGGCCGCGAACCGAACCACTAAACCGTGCTTTCGGGCACAGTGATTGAAGGAGAGGCCAGATGGCCAAGAAGGTTATTGGCAGCTTGAAGCTGCAAGTGAAGGCGGGTCAGGCGAACCCGTCCCCGCCGGTTGGCCCTGCATTGGGTCAGCGCGGGTTGAACATCATGATGTTCGTCAAGGAATTCAACGCCAAGACAGCCGATCTGCCGCTGGGCAGCCCGACCCCGGTTGTGATCACCTATTACCAGGACAAGTCGTTCAGCCTGGAATTCAAGACCACGCCGGCCTCGTATCTGCTGAAGCAGGCTGCTGGTCTGCCGCAGGTTGGAAAGCGCAACCGCGCCAAGGGTTCGGTCAAGCCGGGTCATGTGACCGCAGGCACCGTCACCGTGGCGCAGGTCCGCAAGATTGCTGAAACCAAGATGAAGGATCTGAGCGCCAATTCGATCGAGGCGGCGATGAAGATCATCCTTGGTTCGGCCAAGTCCTGTGGCATCGAGATCAAGGGGTAAATCATGGCAAAGCTTGGAAAACGCAGCACCGCTGCTCGGGCCGCCTTTGATGGCAAGACCCTTTTGGCTGTGGAAGAGGCTGTAAAGCTGATCAAGTCGGCGGCTTCGGCCAAGTTCGACGAGACGCTGGAAATCGCTTTGAACCTGGGTGTTGACCCGCGTCATGCTGACCAGATGGTTCGTGGTGTGGTCGCCCTGCCGAACGGCACGGGCAAGACCGTTCGCGTCGCCGTGTTCGCCCGTGGTGCCAAGGCTGATGAAGCCCGCGCCGCTGGTGCAGACATCGTTGGCGCCGAGGACCTGATGGAAACCATCCAGTCCGGCAAGATCGAGTTCGACCGTTGCATCGCAACGCCGGACATGATGCCGCTGGTCGGCCGTCTGGGCAAGATCCTGGGCCCGCGCAACCTGATGCCGAACCCGAAGGTTGGCACCGTGACGATGGACGTGAAAACCGCTGTGACCGCTGCCAAGGGTGGCGAAGTGCAGTTCAAGGTCGAAAAGGCCGGGGTCATTCATGGTGGCATTGGCAAGATGTCATTCTCGGAAGAGAAGCTGGCGCAGAACATCCGGGCTTTTGTGGATGCTGTCTCGCGTGCCAAGCCGACTGGCGCCAAGGGCACCTATCTGAAGAAAGTCTCGCTGGCCTCGACGATGGGCCCGGGCGTTTCGGTGGATCTGGCTTCGGCCACGGCACGCTAAGCGAACAAATTTCAGGAAAAGGGCGCCCTGTGGGGCGCCCTTTTTCATGTCCAGGCTAGCCTTTGAACATGACCCGCAGCCGATAGACAACGCCATGGGCCCGCATCGCCAGCCAATGCAGCACCATCAGCGACGGCATATTGCTGCGCCGGGCCAGGCGCTTGGCCGCATTTGCCATCCCCAACGTTTGCCGTAGCCAGGGCGAATCCGTGCCGGTGATATAGCGATCAAACGACACGTCCCGCGCGTAGTTGGGATGCACGACGCGGTAGCGCCCCTTGCTCAGGATCCAGCAAGCCAGGCGTTCTTGCACGAAGACCCGCATGGCGAAAACCGGCTTCAAATCATGCACCGTCATGGCATTGTCGGGCAAAGAGGGTCCGCCCGTCGTCGCATAGTCGTGGTAAGCCCGGGCCAAGGCGGCCCATTCCAGCCAATAGGCCTTCTTGGCGACCACATAGTTCGAGAAGACAGAGGTCTCGAAATCCCCGATCAGGTGGTGCAGGTCGGCCTTCTCGCCGCGTGATGCGAGGAAGGTCTCCATGCAAGAGATCAAGCCGGGATGCGAATCTTCGCCCTGAACGAATGCATTGCGAAACGAGATCAACGTGGGCCAGTCATAGCTGAACAGGGCTACATCAGCGGCGGGGTTGGCCTCGATCAGGCGCTTGACGTCCGATAGGGTCTGAAGCGCCTTGGCGGGAAATTTTGGCGAGAAGAAGCCATACCAAGCGTCGTCTTCCAAATCATGTGTTTCGATGTACCGCAGAATTGGCCACATCTCGAACCAGTCCGGGGGGCCATCGGTGTTGTCCAGCGGGATGTAGTCCGGCTCGATCTGCGCACGGCTTGCGGCATTGTAAAAGATTTTGAAAAGAACGAGTTTCTGCATATCCGCCACGTGTGACCGCAAGACCGGATCGAACGTGTTTTGGTGGGGAAACGCAAGTGGAGGCTCCGCCGCAAGCCATGGTTGCGCTTGGTCTCTGTGACGTGTAAGCAACTCTCCTGTCCGGTCGTTGTGATTCGTCACAGCGCCTAGACTGCTTTGTCCGAGACGGTGGGTGCGTTTCAAGGAACGCTTAATTTCCCTCCTGAGATGGAGTTCGAACCGATTTCACCTGGGTTTGTACCTTGGTCGTCTGCAGGGTCGGAAGTCATCAAGGACTCGACCCCCCGGTAACGGGGGAAACATGAGCCGGGGGGAAACCCCCAACCTTGGAGTGAAACTGTGGATAGAGCTGAAAAAGGGAAAGTGGTCGATGAACTCGGCCAGATCTTCGCAAGCTCTGGCGTGGTAGTGGTCGCCCGCTACACCGGTATGACAGTTGCTCAGATGCAGGCCCTGCGCGCAAAGATGCGTGAAGTAGGTGGGGCCGTTCGCGTTGCCAAGAACAAGCTCGCCAAGATCGCCCTGGATGGGAAACCCGGCGTCAAGATGGGTAACCTGCTCACGGGCATGACCGTGCTCGCCTATTCCGAAGACCCCGTCGCTGCGGCGAAGGTGTGCGAGGATTACGCCAAGACCAATGACAAGTTTGTCATTTTGGGTGGCGCAATGGGCGATACGGTTCTGGATCCTGCTGGTGTGACCGCCGTGTCCGCCATGCCGTCGCGTGAAGAGGTCATTGCCTCGATCGTGGCTTGCATTGGTGCACCTGGTTCGAACATCGCCGGGGCCATTGGCGCGCCTGCAAGCAACATCGCGGGCATCCTCTCGACGATCGAGGAGCGGCACGCCGCCTGAGCAATTTAACCCGGAGCGGAATTCTCCGCCTCGCTGGAACCAATCTCAAACCCGAACGGAATGAAAAATGGCTGATCTGAACAAACTCGCAGAAGACATCGTTGGTCTGACCCTGCTGCAGGCAGTGGAACTGAAAGCGATCCTGAAAGACAAATACGGCATCGAGCCCGCTGCTGGCGGCGCTGTCATGATGGCGGCTGGTCCGGCTGCAGCGGCTGCTGCACCGGTTGAAGAGCAGACCGAATTTGACGTTGTCCTGACCGAAGCTGGTCCGAACAAGATCAACGTCATCAAGGAAGTCCGCGTCATCACGGGTCTGGGCCTGAAAGAAGCCAAGGACCTGGTTGAAGCCGGTGGCAAAGTGAAGGAAGGCGCGTCGAAAGCCGACGCAGAAGCCATCCTGAAGAAGCTGGTTGACGCTGGCGCCAAGGCTGAACTGAAGTGATCTGACCGCAAGGTCGGTTGTCAGCGGGGCTTGCCTGTGCAAGCCCCGTTGTACGCGTCTTGACAGATGTTATTGCGATAACCTCTTTCCAGGCGCGGTGATGGTTCGGGAGCGGCCCTAAGGGATGGGCGGCACGAATAGAACCTTACTGCTTCTCGCCCTGGCGGCGTTTCCGTGGCCCGACGGATACGCGCGCCTAGATGATGAAAGGTTACGACGAGCATGGCGCAAGCTTACGTTGGTCAGAAACGAATTCGCCGGTATTTCGGCAAAATCCGTGAAGT
>CAMDHB010000087.1 GCA_945897655.1 Pseudorhodobacter antarcticus | reverse complement strand
GGTTGCGCACCCATCCCTTGTCGCCCCCATTCAAGAGATCAAACAAAATGGCCCCCGGCACGATCGGCACCCGCTGCGGCCCCACCTGAAACCCCCGCCCCATCGCCCTGAGGCCATCCGCGACCCCCGAGCACGCATCCAAGCCAAAGGCTGACCCACCCGACAGTACCAGCGCGTCCACTTCCTGCACCAACCGGTCCGGTGCCAATAAATCCGTCTCCCGCGTCCCCGGCGCGCCCCCCATGACCGACACGCCCGCCACAAAGGGCCGCTCCCCCACCAGAACCGTGCAACCCGACCGCAACACAGCATCCTGCGCGTTCCCCACCCGCAAGCCCGCGACATCCGCAATCGTGTTCCGCAGCCCTATCCGCATGTCATCTGTCCCTTATTGTCCGACCGGGGTGCGTCCCCCGGGGGCTTGCCACACGTGCCCCACCCTGTCACGTTCGCCGAAACCAAGGGGGAAACCAATGCAAAAAGTAGCAGCCATCACCGCCGGCGGGTCAGGCATGGGCGCCGCCGCCGCGCGCCGCCTTGCCGCCGACGGGTTCCAGGTCGCGATCCTGTCCTCCTCGGGCAAGGGCGAGGCGCTGGGGGCCGAACTTGGCGGCCTTGGTTTCACCGGGTCAAACCAATCGAACGACGATGTGAAACGGTTTGTCGATGCCACCATGACCAAGTTCGGCCGGATCGACGTGCTGATCAACTCCGCCGGTCACGGCCCCCGCGCCCCCCTTTTGGATATCACCGATGAGGGCTGGCATCAGGGCATCGACATCTATTTCCTGTCCGCCGTCCGCCCGACCCGTCTGGTGACACCCATCATGGAGTCGCAGGGATCAGGCGGTTCCATCATCAACATCACCACCTTTGCCACCTTCGAACCCGACCCCCTGTTCCCCACCTCCGGCGTGGCCCGGGCGGGTCTGGCGGCCTTCACCAAGCTTTTTGCCGACAAATATGCGCCCCAAGGCATCCGGATGAACAACATCCTGCCCGGCTTCATCAATTCCCTGCCCGAAAAGGCCGAATTCCGCGCCCGCATCCCGATGGGCCGCTATGGCGACGTCAGCGAAATTGCGGGCACGGTCAGCTTCCTGGCCTCTGAAGCCTCGGCCTACATCACCGGGCAGAACCTGCGCGTTGACGGCGGCGTCACGCGGTCAGTCTGACCCATGTACCACCGCCCCTTGATCCCCGATAACTTCACAGCCCCGCCCGCCATCAGGGTGCGGGGTTTCACCTGCGGATGCTGTCCATCCACGATGTGGTCAAGGATTTTGACGCCGTCATCTCGGCGCGCGACCGCCTGAAGGGCCTGATGCAGCCCGGCGGCACCTGGCCCGACGGCCTGACGCTCGAGGAGAACCTGATCGACCTTGCCTGGCATCAGCGCGAATTCACCATCGGCCATTCCTTCGCCTATACCGTGATGAACGACGACGAATCCCGATGCCTTGGCTGCGGCTATATCAACCCGCCCGACCGGGACGGATTCGACGCCGCAGACTTCTACTGGGCCCGCGACCCTGAGTTTGACGACACCTTGGGCCCCGCATTCCGGGCTCTCGTCGCCAAGTTCCCCTTGCCCCGCGTGGCCTTTCCCGGTCGCGACCAGCCCTTTGCCGACACAGCCGGTTAAGCCGCGCTGACTTGGCTCAAAAGTCGAACAGATCGCCCAGAAAGCTTTCGCGCTTCCGGTACGGTTTGCGGCTGCGGTTGTAATCATCGTCATCATCGTCACGACGATAGCGTTGGGCCTGCTGCGGCTGTGGAATGGACTGCGGCTGAACCTGAACCGGCGGCGGCACCGGGGCCGCCATCGGCTGCGGCACCGCAGGTGCGGCGGCAGCCCGTTCGATGATCTTGTCCAACTCACCCCGGTCCAGCCAGACACCCCGGCATTTCGGGCAATAGTCGATCTCGACCCCACCGCGGTCAGTCATCACCAGCATCTCATTGTCAATCGGGCAGCGCATGCTCTCTCCTTTGGTTTGCCCCAAGATGGGCACGCAGGCGCGTTTTGCAAGGGACGCGCCCCATTGTAGCGGCGTGACAGTAGCACTACCTTCTTCCGACAAGCGCATCAGTTGGAGAGGCCCATGACCGACACCCCCTATGTCCCGCCCAAAGTCTGGAAATGGGATCAAGCCAACGGCGGCCAATTCGCCAACATCAACCGCCCCATCGCCGGGGCCACCCATGACAAGGTGCTGCCGGTGGGCAAGCATCCCTTCCAACTCTATTCCCTCGCCACCCCCAACGGCCAGAAGGTGACGATCCTGTTTGAGGAATTGCTCGCCGCAGGCCATGAGGCAGAATATGACGCCTGGCTGATCAACATCGGCAAGGGTGATCAGTTCGGCTCCGACTTTGTCGATGTGAACCCCAATTCCAAGATCCCCGCCCTGATGGACCGCTCCGGCCCCGAACCCGTCCGCGTGTTCGAAAGCGCTGCGATCTTGATGCACCTGGCCGAGAAGTTCGGCGCCTTCCTGCCTGCCTCCGGCCCGGCACGGACCGAGGTGATCAATTGGCTGATGTGGCAAATGGGTTCGGCCCCCTATCTGGGCGGCGGCTTTGGCCATTTCTTCTCTTATGCGCCCGAGAAATGGGAATACCCGATCAACCGCTTCTCGATGGAGGTGAAGCGCCAGCTTGATGTGCTGGACCGCCAACTGGCCACCCGGCCCTTCATCGCGGGGGATGACTATTCCATCGCCGACATGTCCATCTGGCCGTGGTATGGCAGCCTGACCCTTGGCACCAGCTATGCGGGGTCAGCCGAGTTTCTGGAAACTGCCAGCTATACCCATGTTCTGGCTTGGGCGCAGAAAATCCTGGCCCGCCCCGCCGTGCAACGCGGGCGTATCGTCAACCGCAGCTTCGGCCCCCTGAACGAACAGTTGCACGAACGGCATGACGCCAGCGACTTTGACCTGCGCACTCAGGACAAGATCGGCGAGCAGACCAAAACCCCGGCGTAACCTGTCAGACCAGGATCAGCAGTCGCCCGGCGGGCGGCTGCCCGGGACTTGGCGCTTGCGGCGCACCCTACGGGCCCTACCGCAACCCCAGCGCAACCTGCTCCGCCACCTCCCGCCCCGAGGCCCAGGCCCCGTGCACCGTCGAATGCCACCGGGGCGAGAAGGCTTCCCCGGCAAAGCGCACCGCCCCCTCGGCCCCCGCCGCCCACATTGCCCGCCGACTTCCACCGCGCCCCGCAACGGCATAGCTATAGGCCCCCCGCACCCAAGGATTGCCCTGCCAATCTGTGGTCGCAGCCCCCACCAAACGCCGCCGCACATCCGCCCCAAAAGCCGCCACCAGAAAGGCTTCTGCCTCGCTCACCCGCGCCTCCCGCCCCAGTGCGGCCCAGTCCCTAGCGACGCTGCCGCCCACATGGGCAATCAGCTTGGGCTTTGCGCCAGTCAGAACCTGAAAGCTTTGCAACCGCCCCGCGCCGTCCGGTTGAACCGAAAGGAACGGCGCATCGGTTTGGTCAAACGGCAAACGGTCCACTGCAAAGGCTACCTTCTCATAGGCCCCGCACGGCACATCCTGCATCAGGTCCAACACGTCCCGCACCGACCCGGCTGCATCAAACCGGATCGCCCCTGAAATCAGCACATTGGTCGACACCGTCACGATTGCCGCCTTGGCGTCAATCACCCCACCATCTGCCAGGTCGACGCGGACCCCGCCTTTCCGCTCGGCAATCGCCACCACGGCCTTGCCCGTCCTGATCGGCAACCCTTCGGCCAGCCGTTCGATCAGCGCCCCCATCCCCCCGGTCACCACCAGATTGACATCGCTATCCTCATAATCACCATAGCCCAGCGCCGACGTGCCCTCAGGGTCGCCACTGATCATCAACTGAAACACATGCCTCACAAATGCCGCCGAAGGCCCGTGGTCTGGCTGTACCGCGGCCACCGTGACCTCGCGCCCTGCGGCCGCCGCAGCATAAACCGCCGCAAAGCCCGCCTCCAGCGCCGCATCCGCGGCGGTGCCCTCCGCTGCCGTCAACCAACGCCCGCCAAGGTGATGCAGCGACGGCGCCGTGTTCGGCTCCTGCTCAAAGTCCCACCCCAATGCGGCGGCCACCGGCACCAACGGGTTGACATCGGCACAGTGAAACCACTGCCCGCCCTGATCCCAATGCCCCGGCAGCGATGCCCGGTCGGTATAGGCCCGCCCGCCAATCCGGCCCGATGCCTCCAGAATGACATGCGACACCCCACGCGCGGCCAATACCTGCCCGGCACCCACCCCGGCAGCCCCTGCCCCCACCACGACGACATCCACCATTTCGCCCGCCCCCGATTGCTTTGCCCCAGCTATATCACCTTGCCAAATCACCGCCACTTGCCGATTATGCGGCCCGAGCCGTGACGATGGCGTCGTCACAAATCCGCTCTTGTCGTCCTGTACGCCGGGATCTTTCGGGGTCCCATCAGACCCCAGTATGAGGTCTGTCATGACACATCGTCCGCAACAATACCGCTTTCACCAAGGCGACCGCGTGCTGCCCTTTGCCACCTCCGAATATGATGCCCGTCTTGAAGACCTGCGCTTCATGATGGCAACCCAAGGGATCGAGGCTTGCGTTTTCACCTCGATGCACAACATCGCCTACTACTCGGGCTTTCTGTACTGCTCCTTCGGCCGCCCCTACGGCCTTGTCGTCACCGCCACCGACAGCGTGACCATTTCGGCAGGCATCGACGCGGGCCAACCCTGGCGGCGCTGCCATGGTGACAACATCACCTACACCGACTGGCAGCGTGACAACTTCTGGCGGGCCGTCCTGTCCGTCACCGGCGAAGGCCGCGTTATCGGCTGTGAGGGGGATCACCTGACCCTCGTCCAGTCCGAAAAGCTGAACGCCTTCCTGAAACCCTCCCGCGGGGTCGACATCGCCCCCGGCACCATGCTGCAACGCATGACCAAATCGCAGGCCGAGTTGGACATCATCCGCCACGGCGCAAACGTGGCCGATGTCGGCGGTTTCGCCATCCGCGAGGCGATCCGCGAAGGCGCGCGCGAGATTGACATCGCCATGGCCGGCCGCGACGCGATGGAGTTGGAGATTGCCAAACGCTTCCCCGACGCCGAATACCGCGACACCTGGGTGTGGTTCCAGTCCGGCATCAACACCGACGGCGCCCACAATCCCGTCACCGCCCGCATACTGCAGCGCGGCGATATCCTGTCGCTCAACACCTTCCCGATGATCTCCGGGTACTACACCGCCCTTGAACGCACCCTGTTCGTCGGCGAACCCGACGCCGCCTCGCGCCGCATCTGGGATATCAACGTGGCAGCCCATGAACTGGGGATGAGCCTGTTGGTCCCCGGTGCCAAATGCTCGGAAGTCACCGCCAAGCTGAACACCTTCTTCGAAGAACATCAGGTCCTGCAATACCGCACCTTCGGCTACGGCCATTCCTTCGGCATCCTGTCGCACTACTATGGCCGCGAGGCCGGTCTGGAACTGCGCGAGGATATCGACACCGTCCTCGAACCCGGCATGGTCATCTCGATGGAACCCATGCTGACCATCCCCCACGGCCAACCCGGCGCAGGTGGCTACCGCGAACATGACATCCTGTTCATCACCGAGGATGGCAACGAGGATATCACCAAATACCCCTACGGCCCGGCGTTCAACATCATCGGCTGACCCCATCGCAGGGTGCGCAGTCCTTGCGCCCCTGCGATGGCCCCCGGACATAAAACCGTCACCCCGCTGTTACCGGGGTGACACCCCACCCCGCTAGCGCGAAGGGATTGTAACTGTCCAAAGGATCGACAGATGACCCTCCGCAAAACTGGATTTACATCGGTTCTGGCGCTGATTGCCGCCATGCCCGCGCTGGCTGATGCCAATTTCAACCGCATCGCCACCTTCGCGACCCCCGACAACATGGCCGACGGCGAAGACCGCGCCCGCCCGTCCTCGGCTGAAATCATCTCCGCCTCGGAAGACGGCATGACGCTCGTCTATACCGACAGCCCGCTGGGCGTGATCGGCCTGATCGACATCACTGACCCAAAGGCTCCGAAAGCCCTGGGCAACATTGCTGTGGGCGGCGAGCCGACCACAGCCAAGGTCATCGGCGGCCAGATCTTCACCGCCGTGAACACCTCGGAATCCAAAGTCGCCCCCTCGGGCAAGCTTGTCACCATCGACATGGCGACCAAGGCCATCACCGCCGAATGTGATCTGGGCGGCCAGCCTGATTCGGTTGCCGCCGCCAAAGACGGCTCCTTCCTTGCCATCGCGATTGAAAACGAGCGTGATGAAGACCTGAACGACGGCCAACTCCCGCAGATGCCCGCTGGTTTCGTGATCAAACTGCCGGTCACCGCTGGTGTGGCAGACTGCGCCGCGATGGTGAAAATCGACGTAACCGGTCTGGCCGCTGTCGGCGGTGACGACCCGGAACCCGAATTCATCGACGTCAACGCCGCAGGCGAAATCGTCGTCACGATGCAGGAAAACAACCACATTGTCGTGATCGGCGCTGACGGCACGGTCGCCAGCCACTTCTCGGCCGGTGCCGTCACCCTCGAGGGTATCGACACCAAAACCGATGGCGCCCTGAACTTCACCGGCGCCAAGGAAGACACCCTGCGCGAACCCGATGGCGTGAAATGGCTCGACGACACTTATTTTGCCGTCGCCAACGAAGGCGACTATGAAGGCGGCAGCCGGTCCTGGACCATCTTCGCTCAGGACGGCACTGTGGTTTACGAATCCGGTGCCAGCCTTGAACAGGCAATGGCCGCCTTGGGCCACTTCCCCGAAGGCCGCGCCCGGTCCAAGGGTGTCGAACTGGAATCGGTCGAGATTGCCACCTTCGGCACCACGCCCATGGCCTTTGTCGCCTCCGAACGCGCCTCGCTGATCGGTGTCTATGACCTGACCGACCCCAAGGCCCCGGTGCTTCGCCAAATCCTGCCCTCAGGCCTGTCGCCCGAAGGCATGGTTGCCATCCCGTCGCGCAACCTCCTCGCCACCGCCAACGAAGTTGATCTGGTCGAGGATGGCGGCACCCGTGCCCATGTCATGATCTATGAACTGGCCGAGGGTCCCGCCGCCTATCCGATGATCACCTCCGCCGGGACCGAAACCCTGCTGGGCTGGGGCGCCTTGTCCGGCCTCGCAGCCGACCCGGCCGAGGCTGGCAAACTCTACGCCGTTTCCGACAGCGTCTACGGTGCCGCCCCGATGATCTATACCATCGACGCCACCCAGACCCCGGCCCGCATCACCGCTGGCCTGCCCGTCACCCGTGGCGGCGCGCCCGCGCAAAAGCTGGACCTTGAAGGCATCGCGTCCGACGGTAAAGGCGGCTTCTGGCTCGCCTCCGAAGGCCGCTCCGACCGTCTGATCCCCCATGCCATCTACTTCGTCGATGACAAGGGCGCGATCAAGACCGAGGTGGCCTTGCCCGAATCGCTCCTCGATCAGGAAATCCGCTTTGGGTTTGAGGGCGTGACCGTCGCTGGTGACATGCTCTGGCTCGCCGTGCAGCGCGAATGGCAGGATGATCCCAAGGGCATGGTCAAACTCTTGGCCTATGACACCAAGGAAAAGGCCTGGGGCGCCGTCCACTATCCGCTCGACACCCCGACCGAGGGCGCCTGGATGGGCCTGTCCGAAATTACCCTGTCAGGCGACTGGGTCTATATCGTCGAACGCGACAACCAGATCGGCGCAGCCGCCCAGACCAAGAAACTGTACCGCGTGAAAACCGCCGACATGGTCCCTGCCGAACTGGGTGGCCCGCTGCCCGTGATGACCAAGGAACTGGTGCGCGACTTCATGCCCGATCTGGCCGTGCTGAACGGCGTGACGGCGGAAAAGATCGAAGGCTTTGCTATCGACGCAGCGGGCACGGGTTACGTTGTCACCGACAATGACGGCGTGGCTGACAGCTCGGGAGAGACGCTGTTCTGGTCGATCGGCGCTATGCAGTAAGCATCACGTAGGGTGCGCATTCAGTGCGCACCCTTTTTCCTTCAAACCGCCAACCCTTGCAACAACCTCGGCACATCCCCGGTCAACCCCGCCGCCTGCCGCATGAACCCCCGCCGCAAGCCCGGCATCGCGTTCACCAACCCCAGCCCCAGATCCCGGATCCCGCGCAGCACCGGATTGTCATTCGAAAACAACCGGTTCACCCCATCCATCCCCAGCGCCAGCGCGGTGACGTCAAACCGCCGCCACGCCTGATACCGCTCCAGCACATCCGTGGCACCTACATCCTCACCCCGTCGCCGCGCCAATATCAGCACCTCGGCCAGGGCCCCCACATCGCGCAGCCCCAGGTTCAACCCCTGCCCCGCCAGCGGATGCACCCCATGCGCCGCATCCCCCACCAGCGCGACCCGTTCGCCCACAAACCGCTCGGCCAAGGACAGGCTCAACGGATAGGTGAACCGCACCCCCGCCAACGCAATCTCCCCCAGAAAATCGCCAAACCGGGGCCGCAGCGCCTCCAGATACGCCGCATCGTCCAGCGCCTGGATCTGGGCTGCCACGGCGTCCGCCTCACTCCAGACGATGGACGAAAAATGCCCCCCCGGCAGCGGCAAAACGGCCAAGGGCCCCGACGGCATGAAGAACTGCTGCGCCACGCCCTGATGGTCCAGCGTATGCGACACCGCCGTCACCAGCGCCGTCTGGCCATAGCCCCAGCCCGTCCGCCGTATCCCCGCCCGCGCCGCCACCCCCGACGCCCGCCCGTCACAGCCCACGACCAAGGCCGCCCGCAAAACCGTACCCGAGGCCAGCACAACCTCGCCAACCCCTTGGGACACCACGGTTTCCCCGTGCAGCACCCTCACCCCCGCCGCCACCATCGCCGCCTGGAACCCGGCAAACAAATGCCGATCCTCCAGCATGAATCCCATCGGCCCCTCTTCAATCTCGGCCGAATCAAACGCCAGAACAAAGGGCGACGCCCCTTGCCCCGCATGGCCATCACTGGCAACGATCTTCACCATCGGCTGCGCCTTGGCCCCGACCAGCGCCCAAACCCCAATCACCTCCAACAACCGGCGCGAGGCGATGGCCAGCGCATAGGCCCGCCCGTCAAACCCCACCTCGGCCCGCAAATCGGCTGGCCGCGCATCCACCACCGTGACCCGCAGCCCCCCCTGTGCCAGCGCCAGCGCCAAAGCAGGCCCGTTCAGCCCGCCGCCCACAATGATGACATCCTGTTCCATGCGCCCCAATATGGCGCAGCGATCGGGATTGTCCATGCGGTGCCAAGCCGCTACCTTCTCTCAAAACAGGGGGCAAAATGAAAATCTGGTCCAACATGACAGCCGCCGATCTTGGCCGCGATATCGACCGTGGCCGCATCAACCCGGTCGAGTTGACCGAGTACTTTCTGGACGCCATCGCCACCCACCCACTCGCCCCCCGCATCTATGCCCGCACCACCGAACAACGCGCGAGGGGAGAGGCCATGGGTGCCGCAGGCCGCGCCAAGATGGGCCTGCGCCGTGGCCTCTTGGACGGCGTCCCCCTGTCGTGGAAAGACCTGTTCGACACCGCAGGCACCCCGACCGAGGCTGGCTCCGCCCTCCTCAAACACCGCACCCCCACCCGTGACGCCCAGGTCCTGCACATCGCCACCCTCCAGGGCTCCGTATGCCTTGGCAAAACCCATATGTCCGAACTTGCCTTCTCCGGCCTTGGCCTGAACCCCGTCACCGCCACCCCGCCCTCCATCAATGATGATCAGGCGGTTGCGGGCGGCTCCTCCTCCGGTGCTGCCGCCTCGGTCGCCAACGGCCTTGCCCCCGCCGCCATCGGGTCCGATACCGGCGGCTCCGTCCGCATTCCCGCTGCCTGGAATGACCTTGTCGGCCTGAAAACCACCCACGGCCGCCTGCCCACCACCGGCGTCGTCCCCCTTTGCGAGCAATTCGACACCGTTGGCCCCCTCGCCCATACGGTCGAGGATTGCGCCCTCCTCTTTTCCCTCCTCGACGGCTCCAAACCTATCGACCTGACCCCGCCCCCCCTGACCGGCCTCAACCTTGCCGTGCTTGAAACCGTGGCCCTTGACGACCTGCGCGACCGTCCCGCCCGTGGCTTTGACGATGCCCTGACCCGCCTTGCCCGCGCAGGTGCCACCCTCACCCGCATCACCGCATCAGAAGTCCCCCAAGCCATGTCCCTCGCCGGTTTCCTTTTCACAGCCGAGGCTTACGGCATCTGGGGCCCCACCATCGAGGCCGCCCCCGACAAGATGTTCCCCCGCATCCTGGAACGCTTCCGCACCGGGGCCAGCATCAAGGCGACTGATTATGTCGCAGGCTGGCGTCTGCTCCAAACCTTGCGCGCCAGCTTCACCGCCGCCACCGCCCGGTTTGACGCGATCCTTGTGCCCACCTCGCCCATCCTGCCCCCCAACGCCCAGCGCCTGATGACCGATGCCGACTATTACGTCACCGAGAACCTGCTGGCGCTGCGCAACACCCGCATCGGCAACATGCTCAACCAATGCGTCCTGACGCTGCCCACCAGCCAACCCTCCTGCGGCCTGTCCCTGATGTGCCCCCCGGGGCAAGAGGAACGCCTCCTCCGCATCGGCCTCGCCGCCGAACGCGCCTTGGCGTAACCTGCTAAAAATTAACTAAAATTTCGCTTCATTTTGGGCCAAATACTCCACGGGGGGCTCGGGGGGTGTGAAACCCCCCGG
>CAMDHB010000086.1 GCA_945897655.1 Pseudorhodobacter antarcticus | reverse complement strand
AACCCAAGCTCGCCGCGTCTGCCTGACACTGGACCAATTCCGCTTCCCCCCTTACCCTTGTCGCCAAAAGGGGGGATGCCATGATCACACAGTCACCCGAGACGTCAGAATCAGACACGCTGACACCTGCCGCAGCGCGTGCCGAACTTGAACGGCTGGCAAGGCTGATTGCGGCGGCCAACCTGTCCTATCATACTCTGGACGCACCAGAGATCACGGATGCAGACTATGACGCCCTGAAACGGCGGAATGCGTCGATCGAGGCGCGATTTCCTGATTTAAAGCGCGCTGATAGCCCGTCCGAACAGGTCGGCGGTGCCGTGGTTTCGGGTTTTGGCAAGGTGGCGCACCGGGTTCGGATGCTGAGTCTGGAGAATGCCTTTTCCGCCGATGAGGTGGTCGATTTTGACGACCGCATCCGCAAATTCCTGAACCATGACGGGCCGATCGACTATACGGCAGAGCCCAAGATCGACGGGCTGTCGCTTTCGCTGCGCTATGAGGGCGGCAGGCTGGTGCAGGCGGCCACGCGGGGCGATGGCGAAACTGGCGAAAACGTCACGGCCAATGCGCTGACCATCAACGATATTCCGAAAACATTGCAGGACGCGCCCGAGGTGCTGGAAGTGCGGGGCGAGGCCTACATGAGCCATGCGGACTTCGCTGCCCTGAACGAAAAGCAGCGACAGGCGGGTGACAAGACCTTTGCCAACCCGCGCAATGCCGCCGCAGGGTCGTTGCGGCAACTGGACGCCAGCATCACGGCGGCACGGCCGCTGCGGTTTTTTGCCTACACCTGGGGCGAAATGTCGGCGCCGTTGGCCGATACCCAGAAAGACGCGATGGAACGGTTGGGGGCGCTGGGGTTTCAGGTCAACCCTGAAACAGTGCTGTGCCATAGCCCGGAGGATCTGACGGCGCATTATGCCCGGATCGAGGCGCAGCGGGCAACGCTGGGTTATGACATTGACGGCGTGGTCTACAAGGTCAACGACCTGGCGTTGCAGGGGCGTTTGGGCTTCCGGTCAACCACTCCGCGCTGGGCGATTGCCCATAAATTCGCGGCGGAACTGGCCTGGACCCGGCTTTTGGCCATCGACATTCAGGTCGGGCGCACGGGGGCCCTCTCGCCCGTGGCCCGGTTGCAGCCGGTCACCGTGGGCGGGGTGGTGGTATCCAATGCTACCTTGCACAATGAGGATTACATCGCCGGGCGTGATGCCAAAGGAGGGGCAATCCGGGATGGCAAGGATATCCGGGTGGGCGACTGGGTTCAGGTCTACCGCGCCGGCGATGTTATTCCAAAGATCGCGGATGTCGATCTGTCGCAACGGCCAGACGACGCGCAACCCTTTCAGTTTCCTCACCTTTGTCAGGAATGCGGCTCGCCCGCCCTGCGGGACGAGGGGGACGCGGTGCGCCGGTGCACGGGTGGTCTGATCTGCCCGGCCCAAGCGGTGGAGCGGTTGAAGCATTTCGTATCGCGCGCGGCCTTTGATATCGAAGGGCTGGGGGCCAAGCAGATCGAGATGTTCTTCAAGGACCCGGAATTGCCGATCCATACCCCCGCCGACATCTTTACCCTTGCCGCACGGGACGGGCAGAACCCGTGGAAAAAGCTGAAGAACCGTGATGGGTTCGGGGAAAAGTCGGTGACCAACCTGTTTGCAGCGATCGAGGCGAAAAGGGTCATCCCGCTGGACCGGCTGATCTTTGCCTTGGGCATTCGGCATATCGGAGAACAGGTCGCGGCTTTGCTGGCCCGGCATTACATGACTTGGGATCAGTTTGAGGCAGGCGCCACCTCGGGCACCCCTGGTAATCCGGCCTGGGCCGAGTTGACTGCGATTGACGGTATCGGCGATGTCGTCGCCCGCAGCCTGACCGGGGCGATGCAGAACCCGGCCGAACGTGCTGCGGTCGACCGGCTAGTCGCCCAATTGACCGTCCAGCCTGTTGCCCCGCGAATGACCACGGGCTCCCCCGTCGCGGGCCTGACCCTTGTTTTCACCGGCACCCTGGAAAAGATGAGCCGGTCCGAAGCCAAGGCGCGGGCCGAGGCTTTGGGTGCCAAGGTCGCGGGTTCGGTGTCGGCCAAGACGGATCTGGTGATTGCGGGTCCGGGGGCGGGATCCAAGGCCAAGGCGGCGGAGGCCTTGGGCATCCGCACCATCGACGAAGATGAATGGCTTGCCCTTGCAGGGCAGACATGAGCCGCCCTGAACTGTTGTTTCCGCTGTTTTCCGAGTTGGAAACGCTGGCTGGGGTAGGCCCGAAAGCGGCCAAGAACTTTGCAGCACTTGGCGTGCTCAGGCCAAAGGATCTGCTGTTTCTGTTGCCGCATTCCGGTGTGGACCGCAGCATCAAGGCGTCTTTGCGGGATGTGGCCCTGCCCGCCACCGTGACGGTCGAGGTCGAGGTGGGGGGGCATTTCCCGCCCGCGTCACGTGGCCGCCCGTACCGGGTGATGGTGCGCGACGCCAAGCTGGAATTCATCTTGGTGTTTTTCCATGCCAAGGGGGAATACCTGCAGACCCTGTTGCCAACTGGGCAGCGACGCATCGTTTCCGGAAAGGTCGAGCTTTTTGATGGGGTTGCGCAGATGGCGCATCCCGACCACGTCTTGCGGCCAGAGGAGGCGGCGAGCCTGCCGAGTTTTGAGCCAGTCTACCCCTTGACCGCCGGGATCACCCAGAAACTGGTGGCCAAGGGCATAGCGTCGGCGCTGGATCGTACCCCGGATTTCCCCGAATGGATTGATCCGCCGCTAATGGACCGGCAGCTTTGGCCCACATGGCGCGCGGCGGTGCAGGCGGCGCATGCGCCGAAGGGGCCGCTGGACATTGCCCATACCGCCCTGGCCCGGCAACGGCTGGCCTATGACGAACTGTTTGCGCATCAACTGACGCTGTCGCTGGCCCGCGCCACCTTGCGCCGGGGCAAGGGGCAGGTGACCACGGGCAATGGGGTGTTGCAGCGCAGGGTGCTGGCGGGTCTGCCGTTTCCGCTGACAGGCGCGCAGACCCGGTCGGTGGCCGAAATTGCGGCGGATATGGCGGCTCCGCAGAGGATGAACCGTCTGCTGCAGGGCGATGTCGGTTCGGGCAAGACGTTGGTGGCCTTTATGGCGCTGTTGATCGCAGTGGAGGCGGGAGGGCAGGGGGTGATGATGGCCCCGACCGAGTTGTTGGCACGCCAGCATTTCGAGTCGCTTGCCCCCCTTGCCTGGGCTGCCGATGTGCGTCTGGAGTTGTTGACGGGCCGCGACAAGGGTTCTGAGCGGCAGATGAAGCTGGAGGATCTGGCGACGGGGCGAATTCCGGTTCTTGTGGGCACCCATGCGGTGTTTCAAAAGGATGTTGAATTCCACGACCTGCGTCTGGCTGTGGTGGACGAGCAACACCGCTTTGGCGTGGAGCAGAGGATGGAGTTGGGTGCCAAGGGGCAGGCAGCGGACGTTCTGGTGATGACGGCCACACCCATTCCCCGCTCGCTGGCGCTGGCCTCGTTCGGTGACATGGATGTTTCGGTGCTGGATGAAAAGCCGCCGGGCCGCAAGCCGATCCGGACCGCGCTAATTGCGTCAAGTAGGATGGATGAGGTGGTGGCCCGATTGCAGCGTGCGGTGGCCGAGGGGCGGCAGGCCTACTGGGTTTGTCCGCTGGTCGAGGAGTCCGAGGTACTGGACTACGCCAGTGCGGAAGCGCGCTTTGCCGCCCTGCGTGCCAGTTTGGGCGAGGGGGTCGTGGGGCTGGTGCATGGGCAGTTGCCGCCGGCGGAAAAGGATGCGGCGATGGCCCGCTTTGCTGCTGGGGTGACGAAGGTTCTGGTTGCCACTACGGTGATTGAGGTGGGGGTGAACGTGCCCAATGCCACGATCATGGTGGTCGAACGGGCAGAGATCTTTGGCTTGGCACAGTTGCATCAATTGCGCGGCCGGGTCGGGCGGGGTGATGCGGCGTCGACCTGTCTGCTGATGTATCAGGCACCGCTGAGCGAATCAGGGCAGCGGCGGTTGCAGGTGATACGCGACACCGAGGATGGGTTTCGTATTGCCGAGGAGGATTTGAGCATGCGCGGGGCGGGTGATCTTATCGGCACCGCGCAGTCAGGCCTGCCAAGGTTCCGCATTGCCGATCTGGAACGGCAATCCGCCCTGATGGCCGTGGCGCAAAGCGATGCGCGCAAGTTGCTGAATGACGACCCCACGCTGGAGACGCCACGCGGCAAGGCGGCGCGTCTGCTGCTGTGGTTGCTGGATCAGGACAGGGCCATTCGCCTGTTGTCGGTGGGGTGACAGGCGATTCACAGAAAATTTCTGTCTTCGCATGAAGCCATTTTGTTCACAAATGTTCTCAAAAAGTTCTTTACACATCATTAATCATATGAGAACAATCGGGCAACACAACAGCGAGGAGCCCATGATGACAAAGGTAAAGAAGCTTTTTGTTCGCCCTGCATTCCCCCTGCTTGACGATCTGGCAGGTGTCACGGTGCTGTTTGTTCTGCTTTTTGCCGGGCTGACCCTGTCCGGCACCGCCTGAATTGCCTGCGTTTTGATCTGACGGGCCTGCGGACCCTTGTCCCGAGGTGTACTGCCCCTCCGCTGCCCGACCCTCAAACGCCACTTTCCTCCGCCGTCCACTGGACGCGCGGAGGTTTTTTTTAGCCTTGGGTAAGTCAGGCTTGGGCTTTGGCGACGGCCTCGATCGTGGCGTCAAGTGCCAACAGAATCGAGGCGTGGCGGTTCTTGTAGTCGCGCGCCGGAATTAGCACTTGGTAGCCCTGAAAGGGTGGCGCCGGGGCAGGGCCACCCTCTTTCAGCATGGCGGTCAGGCTGCGACGTGCTGCCTCCAACTCCTCGGCCGTACGGCCAATCACGCTTTGGCCCATAATCGCCGCCGAGGCCTGACCAAGGGCGCAGGCCTTTACGTCCTGAGCGAATCTGGTCACACGCCCATCCTTGACCATCACATCGACAGTCACGGTCGAGCCGCACAGGGGCGAGCGTTTGCGCGAACTGCCTTGCGGTTCCGGAAGGTGGCCCAAATGGGGAATGTCGGCGGCGAGGGCCAAAATCTGGCCAGAGTAAAGTTTGACGAGGTCAGTGTCGCTCATCTGGTTGGCTTTCCGGGGTTACCCGCCATAGATAGGCTGCATGGCCCCGCCCGCCAAGGAGAACTGAATGGCTTTTGACACAACCACCCTGAATTATGATGCACGCGGTCTGATCCCGTGCATCACGCAAGACAATGCCTCGGGCGAGGTTTTGATGTTTGCCTGGATGAACGCCGAAGCTGTGGCCCGCACTTTGGCCAGCGGCAGCGTGACCTATTGGTCGCGGTCGCGCGCCGCGTTCTGGGTCAAGGGCGAGACGTCGGGTCACGTTCAAACCCTAGTGGAACTGCGGATCGACTGCGACCGTGACTGTCTGTTGGTGCTGGTTGACCAAAGCGGCCCGGCCTGCCACACCAACCGGCGCACCTGCTTTTACACGGCCCTTCGCGATGGCGCCGAGGTCGAGATTGTGTAACACGACGCATGACGCGCCGCGATATGTGCATTTCGCGCAGTGTTGATCACGCCTGCGTGCATCGCCCGTTGCCCCCTGACGGCAACTGTGGCAAGACATCATGGCAATTACCGACCGCAAGAGCAACCGAATGAACGATTTTTCCACCCGCCGGATCATGATGGTCGACACACAGGTACGCCCGTCGGACGTGACCAAGTTTCAGTTAATCTCGGCCATGCTGTCCGTCATGCGGGAAGATTTCGTCCCCGATGCGCGGCGCGAGGCAGCCTATGCGGGCTTGAACATCCCGTTGGGTGACCGCCGCGTGGTGCTGGAGGCACGCAGTCTGGCCAAGCTTCTGGATAGTGTGGATGTGCAACCCGGCGAGAGGGTGCTGGATCTGGCTGCGGGACTTGGTTACGGCGCTGCTGTCCTGACGGCACTGGGTGCCCAGGTCGTCGCGGTCGAGGAGGCCGGTCTTGCCGCGATTGCGCGCGAAAGGCTGAATGCTGCTGGCTGCGAAGCGGTCAAGGTGGTGACGGCACCACTTCACGCCGGTGCGCCGGCGGATGGCCCCTATGATGCGATCATCGTGGAAGGTGCGGTTGCGGTGATGCCCGATGCCATTCTTGCGCAGGTCAAGGAAGGCGGGCGTATCGGCGCGATCTTCATGGAGGGTGCGCTGGGCATCGCCCGCATCGGTCACAAACAGGACGGCGCCGTGACATGGCGTTATGCCTTCAATGCGACGGCTCCGGTCCTTCCTGGATTCGAGGCGCGCGCTACATTTGTTCTATAGACGTCAACTGGGGTAGGCGGCGGATCGCACCGCGCCTGTCTGATCGGACTGCTTCATGGGGTGTAAGATGCGGAAAATCTGGACTATTGTTGCGGCCGGTCTGATGAGCGTTTCGCCCTTGACCCTGTATGCCGAAACCCTGACCGACGCACTGATTTCAGCATACCGCAACTCCAACTTGCTGACCCAGAATCAGGCTATCTTACGGGCGGCGGATGAGGATCTGGCAACGGCTGTTGGAACGCTGAAGCCGGTCCTAAGCTATTCTGTCGATATTGCGACAAGCGGCGTGTACAATCCCAGTTCTTCAACTGTGCTCTTTGGCGGCGCCTTGGTTGCGCCGGGCAAGTCGGATTTCGCGACGACGAATACGCTGTCACTGATCGCCTCGATGGACCTTTTTGATTTCGGTCGTGGCAAGCTGTCTGTCGCGGCGCGTAACGAACTGGTTCAGGCCAGTCAGCAATCCTTGGTGAGTGTCGAGCAGGATGTGCTGCTGGATGCGGTGACCGCCTATGTCACCCTTGGGCTTCAGTCCGAACTCGTGGCAGCGCAGGAATCAAACGTGCGGCTGATCACACAAGATCTGCGCGCGGCGCGTGACCGGTTTGAGGTGGGCGAGGTGACCCGGACCGAAGTGGCCCTTGCAGAGGCGCAACTGGCTTCGGCCAATGCAGCGCTTGCAGCGGCACAGGGCAATTACAACGTGGCACGAGAGGCCTACAAGGCCACCATCGGCCATTACCCCGGTCAGTTGAGCGGTTTGCCCGAACGGCCCGCAACCGCCAGCAGCCTTGATGCTGCGCGCGGAATTGCCCTGCGCAGCCATCCGGTCGTGTTGCAGGCGCAGCATCAGGCCAAGGCGGCTGAACTGGGCGTCGAACTGGCCCGCAAAGAGATGTTGCCGACTTTGGAAGGCTCCGCCTCCCTGTCGCAGACCTATTCCGGCGACGGCTTGCTGCCCCTTGTGTCGGGCAGTTCTGGTCCAATTTCGGAACGTCTGGGCGTCAGCATGAAGCAGACGATCTTTGCTGGTGGGCGGTTGTCCTCGGCGTTTCGCAAGGCGATTGCGCAGCATCAGTCGGCCATGGCCGGGTTGCAGCAGACCGGCGTCAATGTGGATCAGGCGGTCGGCCGGGCTTGGTCGAATATCCTGGTTGCGAACGCGTCGATTGAGGCGGGCGACCAGCAGATCGCCGCAGCGCAAGCGGCCTATGACGGGATCAAGCAAGAGGCGGAGCTTGGCTCGCGCACCATTCTGGACGTGCTGGATGCAGATCAGGACCTGTTGTCGGCCAAGGCCAGCCGCCTGCAAGCCGCGGCCAACCTTTACATCAGCCAGTACCAGCTTTTGTCCGCGATGGGGCTGCTGACCGTGGATCACCTGCGCCTAGGCATCCCGACCTATGACCCGTCGGTTTATCTGAACGCGGTCAAATCTGCGCCAGCCACCAGCGCGCGTGGCGCAAAGCTGGACCGGATCCTGAAATCGCTGGGAAAATAGTGCCGGCGCACCCATACCGCTTAGGGAAAGTTCGCTGCGTCAATTCCTTGAGTCTCGACAGGGTCTGATCTACACTCAATGAAACGCTGCCGGTTCCGGAGGGTTTGAGCGCGAATGTCCGAAGCCATGAGTTCTGTCGAAATCGAGGATGTGTTGTCATCTATTCGTCGGCTTGTGTCCGAAGATTTGCGCCCCGGCACGCGTCCTGTTGAGGCAAAAAAGCCTGTTCAGGCAAAAAAGCTGGATGAAAAGCTTTTGCTGACACAGGCCTTTCGCGTTGTTCCTGCCCCTGTCGCCGTTGAACCTGTGGAACCATCACCCCGCTCAGTGCCGTTGCCCCGCCTGCATCTGGGTGTTGAGAAAAGCTTTGCGACGCTGGAACGCGCTGTAGAAGATCAGGATGCCGAATGGGAATCGGAAGTGGGGGATCCTGCCCCGCTGGTGGTTGCCATGGATTGGTCCGAAGTGGCACGGACGCCGGTTCAACCCGCCAAGCCTGCGTACGCCCCGCCTGTCTTTGCAGCGGAGCCGCAACCCACCCCATCCTGGGCGCAGGAAGACGCTGAGATGTCGGTGGAACTGGAAGAGGTTCATGACCACCCCATCGACGAACCAGACAGCATGTGGGCGGATCAGGCCGAAGCCGAAGCTTTGGCTGAACTGCGCGCCGAGGAGGTGGACGACCTTGCCCGGGATGTCGATTCCGTGACCTTTGACGAGGAGGTTTTGCGGACTCTGGTGCGTGACATGATCCGTGAAGAATTGCAGGGCGGCCTTGGCGAACGGATCACCCGCAACGTTCGCAAGCTTGTCCGGGCCGAGATTGCACGTGCTTTGGCAACGCAGGATATGGACTAGGCGTAGTATCTGCCAAACTGGGTTCGCCGAACTGCCGGAAATTGTTCCAATGACCCCTGAAATGCAAAACGCGCCCGACACGGCGCGTTTTCCGCTTCCGAGTCCAACCCAAGATCAGGCGGCTTCGGCGTGCTCCAGTTCGGCGGCATGGCGACGCTCGCTCTCCTCGCGGGACAGGGCCACAGATGTGCGGACACCCTTCGACACGAACTCCATCAGACCCTTTACGACACGTTCATTCGGGTCAATCCCTGCGCAGGACAATACCTCGCGCCCATCGCGCGAACGTGCCCAGCGGGCGATCTGGTCCGGGCCATTGCCGTATTTCTTGTCATCCGCAATTGCATCATCCAATGCAGCCAGCACAACGGCCGCAAAAAGCTTGCGCGCACGCTGTCCCTGTTCAAAGTTGAAGGCAGTGCTGTCTATGAAATCGGCCATGTCGCGTCCTACTTCTTACTCTTGTCTTTTCTGACGTCTCGCGCTTGTAACCATTCAATGACGATTCGTCATGTCATTAATTGAATGGCAGCTATGCGATTCTTGCATTGCTCTGTGTTAGCTACCCAGCATCTAGTTGGCTTGTGGGCGGTCAACCGACCAGATATAGGGTCCGTCAAATCAACTTCAACCTTTTGACAAGGTTTTGCCACAATGTCCAAGATCAACGGAAACGAAATCCGCCCGGGCTTCATCATCGAGCATGATTCCGGCTTGTGGGCTGCGGTCAAGGTGAACCACGTCAAGCCGGGTAAGGGCGGGGCCTTTGCGCAGGTCGAGTTGAAGAACCTGCGCGACGGACGCAAACTGAACGAACGTTTCCGTTCAGAGGATAAGGTTGATCAGGTTGAACTGGAAAACAAGGACCAGCAATTCCTGTACGAAACCGATGGTCGCCTGGTGTTCATGGATTCAGAAACCTATGAGCAAACCGAGATTGATGCAGAGCTTCTGGGCGACCGGCGTCCTTTCCTTCAGGATGGGATGACGGCGACGATACAATATTTTGGTGAAGAACCTCTTAACGTCACCATTCCGCAGAAGGTGCGTTGCAAGGTGGTCGATACCGAACCCGTTCAAAAGGGCCAGACTGCCGCCAACAGCTTCAAACCTGCCATTCTTGACAATGGTGTCCGCATCATGATCCCGCCGTTCATTGGCCCGGATGAGGATATCATCGTTCACACCGAACTGATGGAATATTCGGAACGCGCCTGATCAGGCTTCGACGCTGAGCGTTGTGGGACCGGCCATCAGCTCGGTTTGGCTGCGGTCATAGCGCAGGTAGGCGATGCCGAACCCACCTGCTTGCGTCCAGAGCGTGCCAGCCTCCTTGCCATCGGACAGAATAGCGGTGCCCACCGGCACCGGAGCGCTGACGCGAACCCGGACAAGGCCCTTGCGCAACTCGGTCTTGTGCTTCATCCGGGCTGTGACCTCTTGCCCCACATAGCAGCCTTTGCGGAAATCGACGCCATGCAGGCGGTCGAACCCGGTCTCCAGAAGATAGCTGTCACCCGGAACCAGTTCGATGCCGCTTTCCGGGATCAGATGGGTGACCCGGATCGCATCCCAATCCACCGCCTGATCGGCGCCGACATCGCCATAAAGGCGCCAGCCCAGATCGGGATGGCGCGGGTCAGCGAAGGCACCGGCAGGCGGCGTCCCAAGGCCGCGCTGCACCCGAATTGCGGAAGGGGTCAGCGTCACGTCGGCCCGCAGGCGGTACATGCCAAGGCGCTGCACGGTACTGTCGGCCAAGGCAGCGGGCAGGTCAATCAGCAGGTCTGACCCGGTGTTGACCACAAAGAAATCGGCCAGATACTTGCCCTGCGGCGAGAGAAGGGCAGTCCAGACCAGGCCTGGCGCCTTGGACAGCGGCATCACGTCATTGCTGACTAATCCTTGCAAGCAGGTCAGGGCGTCCTTGCCAGTGAGGCTGATGATGCGGCGGGTTGGGGCAGGATGATCCATTGGCACCTCTGGTCAGGCTATAGGGTCAAAGGCAGACCATGCAACAGGGTTAATCCTGGAACTGCAAACGGTAAAGGTCGGCGTACAGGCCGCCTCGCGTCAACAGCTCTTCATGGCGAC
>CAMDHB010000085.1 GCA_945897655.1 Pseudorhodobacter antarcticus | reverse complement strand
GACCGGGTTTGGCGGTTCGGCGCTGGACCAACTGGATTTTGTGATAACGGGCGAGGATGCCAGGCTGACGGCGGACCTGCGCGCCGCTTCCGGGCTGCTTGCTGCGGAAAAGACCAAGCGGACCAATGCCCTGGATCTGCTGGCCGATGCCCGGGCCGAATATGGCCGCCTGATCAGCGCGCTTTATGCCAAAGGGCATTACAGCCCGGTGATCCATGTGCTGGTCGATGGGCGCGAGGCGGCAAGCATCGCCCCGCTGGACGCGCCCGGCACCATTGGCACAATCGTGGTCACGGTTGACCCTGGCCAGCCCTTTACCTTTTCGCAGGCCAAGGTGACACCGCTGGCCGCACGCACCGCCCTGCCCCCTGGCTTTGCCATTGGGCAGGTTGCCGAAAGCCAGGTGATCAAGGACGCCGTGCTGGCCGGGGTGAACGGCTGGCGCGCGCTGGGCTACGCCAAGACCCAGGTTACCGGACAGGACCTGATCGCCGATCACACCGCCCTGACCCTGAGCGCAGCGGTGGTTCTGGACCGTGGACCGCTGTTGCGCTTTGGCCCGCTTGCGGTGAACGGCACCAACCGGATGCGCCCGGACCGGGTGCGCGCCATTGCGGGCCTGCCGGAAGGCGACCGCTTTGACCCAGCCGCTGCCACCCGCGCCGCAGACCGTTTGCGCAGGTCTGGCGTTTTCAGTTCGGTCACCCTGACCGAGGATGAGTTCATCACCGCCCCCGACCGCTTGGGCTTTGCTGTCGATCTGGTTGAGGCACAACCGCGCCGCTATACCTTTGGCGCCGAAATCGCGAGCTATGACGGGGCCTTGCTGAGTGCGGGCTGGCTGCACCGCAATCTCTTGGGCGGGGGCGAGCGGTTTGAGGTGACAGGCGAGATTGCGGGGATTGCAGGCCAAACCGGGGGCACGGATTACCGGCTTGGGTTCACGCTGGACCGGCCTGCCACGCCCTGGCCTGACACCGAACTGAACTTGGGTGCCGAGATTTCCCAGATCAACGATGCCGACACGACGGCGCAACTGGCCAATATCTCAGCCGGTTTTACCCAGTATTTCACCAATACCGTCACCGCTCAGGCCGCCCTGCGCTTTGCGGCCAGTCAGGGGCAGGATGCGGCAGGGGATTATGACTACCGATCGTTGGAACTGCCGCTGTCGGTGGCCTGGGACCGCCGTGACAGCAAGACCGAGCCGACGCGGCTGTTTTATCTGGACCTAGGTGCCAAGCCGTTCTTTGGCTTTGGCAATACCGACAACGGCGCGCGGCTGACCTTTGACGCCCGCGCCTACAAATCTTTGGGAGCAAAGGATAATCTGGTCATGGCGTTGCGATTGCAAGGCGGGGCTGTGCTGGGCGCTGACCTTTTGGGCACGCCACGCGGGGATCTGTTCTATTCGGGTGGCGGCGGCACGGTGCGGGGGCAGGCTTACCAATCGCTGGGGGTGAAGATCGCAAAACTGGGCACGGATGTGCGGCTTGGCGGCAACCAGTTCATGGCCATCTCGCTGGAGGCCCGGGCCAAGGTCACCGAAAAGATCGGGGTGGTGGGTTTTGTTGACATGGGGCTGGTGGGGGTGGCGGGGGGCGACAGTGACACGCAGGCCGGTGCCGGCTTTGGCCTGCGCTATGCCACCGGGGTCGGGCCGGTGCGGTTGGATCTGGCGGTGCCCATGAACGACGATGGGCGCAAGGTGCAGATCTATGTCGGCCTGGGGCAGGCGTTCTGATGCGGAAACTGCTTGCCATATCCCTTCTGTGCCTGCCCTTGGCCGCACAGGCCCAGCAATCTGATCAGGATTTTCTGACGGAGTTTCTTGAGACGAACTTGTCCGACGCCGGGCGGGTTGTCACCATCACCGGTTTTTCGGGCCTGCTGTCGACGCGCGCGACGATGACACAGATGACGATTGCCGATGATCAGGGCATTTGGTTGACCGTCAAGGATGCCACGCTGGATTGGAGCCAATCCTCGGTCCTGTCGGGCCAGATCGTGATCAAGGAATTCTCGGCGGGGGAGATTGACCTTCTTCGCATTCCGGGCGGCAAGGGTGACGGGATGCCGTTGCAGGCGCGTGCGTTCGAATTGCCAGACCTGCCGGTGTCGATCGAAATCGGCGACATCTCGGCCGGGAAGATTACCTTGGGGCCGACCGTGCTGGGGCAGGCGGTTGAGGGGCGGTTGTCGGCCACGATGTCACTGGCTGGTGGCAGCGGGGATGCAACACTGAAATTGCAGCGCACCGATCAGGGGCCAGCGGGTGCGTTTACCCTTGCAGCCGCCTATGCCCGACAGACTGGCCAGCTTGACCTTGCGCTGACCGCGAAGGAGGGGGCGGGGGGCGTCGCGGTGGGGCTGCTTGGGGTTCCGGGTGCGCCATCAGCCGAATTCACGGTGACAGGGTCCGGCCCGGTTGGTGATTTTGCCGCCGATATCGTGTTGAAAACCGATGAGGTCACGCGGCTGGCCGGTCAGGTGACACTGTTCAACGCGGATGGCGAACAGGGCTTTACTGCCAATCTGGGCGGCGACCCCACACCGATTTTCCTGCCAAACTATGCCGAATTCTTTGGCCCCGATGTCAGTTTGCGCGCAGGCGGGCGGCGGTTCGCCGATGGCCGCATGGAATTGGCCGAATTCGCGGTGCAGGCCCGCGCACTGTCGCTGAACGGCACGCTGAACCTTGATGCAACCGGTGCCCCTGCGGCATTTTCCCTGACCGGACAGATCGGGCTGCCCGATGGCCCGGTGACCCTGCCCCTGACAACCGCCGATCCAGTGACGCTTGGCTCGGGCGACCTGAGCCTGTCCTTTGACCGCACGGTCGGCCCCGACTGGAACGGAAAGGCGGTTCTGCGCGGCCTGTCGCACCGGGCCTTTGCCGCGTCCGAGGCCCGGCTGTCTGGTGATGGTGTCATCACGACGGCGGCGGAGGGCGCAAGTTTTCTGGGTCATCTGACCTTTGCGCTGGATGGTCTGCGCCCCACGGACAAGGGCCTTGCACAGGCCCTTGGCGACACGATCACCGGCAGCGGCACGATATCGCTGCGCCCGGGCACGGCGTTTCAGGCCGAGAACGTGACGCTGCAGGGGGCCGGGCTTACTTTGGCCGGGACCGTTGCAGTGGACGGCTTGACCAGCGGCTTTGCCTCCTCTGGCGCGCTGACAGGCACGGCAAAGGATATGGCGCGGTTTTCCACCCTTGCCGGTCTGCCGTTGCGGGGACAGGCGCGGTTCAGCACAAGTTTTGAGAATACCTTTCTGACGGGTGCCACCAAGGCATCCGGTACACTTGACGGCACCGATCTGGGTTTTGGCATTCCCATGCTGGACAGCCTGTTGCGGGGCACCAGCCGTGTGACCTTTGCGGGCGAGCGTGACGTGGATGGCACCAGGATCGACAGCATCAGCTTTGCCACAGCCGGGGTCACCGCACGGATTGAAGGGCAGATCAACCAGGACGGGGCCGATCTGACCGGCACGGTTGACATGGAAACCTTGGGCGTTCTGGGGCCACGGTTCGGGGGCGGCCTGACCGGGACCGCCACGCTGACCGGCCCGCTGGACGATGCCCTGCTGTCCCTGAATGCCACGGGTACGAACCTTTCGGTGGGCCAGACGCAGGCCGATATCCTGCTGCGGGGAACCAGCCGCCTTGCCACCCTGTTCAACCTGACGCCTGAGGGGTTGGGCGTGCGGCAGATCGACCTGAGCAACCCGCAGGTCAAGGTCAACCTGCAAGGCACAGATGGTCAGTTGCAGATCGAACAGCGCATTGTCGATCTGGGCCTGCTGTATCCCCAGTTCCCCGGCGCTTTGGTGGCCCAAGGCACGGCGGTGCAGGATGCCAGCGGTTTTGTGATCGACATGGCGGTCAAGGGTCCGGCGCAGATAGATGCCCGGGTAAGGGGAAACCTGTCGGACAATCTTGCGCGGGCCGATCTTGCGATTGTGGGAACGGCGCAGGCGGGGCTGGCCAATAACCTCGTCGCCCCGCGCAGCCTGAACGGCACCTTGCGGTTTGACCTGCGCCTGCTGGGGCCCATTCTACTGCAATCGCTGACCGGGCCTGTCACGATTTCCGGTGGACGGCTGGCTGACCCTGACCTGAACTTTGGCTTCACCGCGATTGAAGGCACCGGACGCCTGTCGGGTGGCGTGGCGCAGGTATCGGCCACGACCACAGTCACCTCGGGCGGGCGGCTGAATGTGGCAGGGTCCTTTGGCATTCTGACCCCTTATAGCACCAATCTTGACATCGCAGTTCAGGGCGTGACCCTGCGCGACCCCGACCTTTACACCACCCAGATCGACGGCAATCTGACCATGCGCGGCCCTGCCCTTGGTGCGGCAACCATCGCAGGCAACCTGGCAATGGGGCGGACAGAGTTGCGCATCCCTTCCAGTGGCTTTGCCGGGGATGGGGGCTTGCCCGGTTTGCGGCATATCCACGAATCCGCCGACAGCATGGCGACCCGGGGCCGTGCCGGGCAGTTGGGCCCTGCGGTGACGGCGGGCACACGGGCAACCGGCTATACCTTGAACCTGCGGATCAACGCACCCAATCAGGTGTTCATCCGGGGCCGCGGTTTGGACGCCGAATTGGGCGGGGCCCTGACCTTGCAAGGGTCAACGGCGGCCATCGTGCCCTCGGGGGCGTTCAACCTGATCCGGGGGCGGCTGGATATTCTGGGAAGGCGGTTGCAGGTGTCAGAGGCGCTGTTGCAGTTGCAAGGCGCGCTTGTGCCGTTCCTGCGCATCGTCGCCTCGGCCGAAAGTGACGGGATCACGGCTTCGGTGCTGATCGAAGGCAAGGCTACTGATCCCTTGGTATCGTTCACCTCGGACCCGGACCTTCCGCAAGAGGAGGTTCTGGCGCGGTTGCTGTTTGACCGTGGTTTGGAGACCCTGACCGCCTTTCAGGCCGTGCAACTGGCTGGGGCAGTGGCCACGCTGGCTGGGCGGGCCGGGGTGGGGGTGGTTGACAATCTGCGTCGGCGGGCAGGGCTGGATAACCTGGACCTGACGGCAGATGGGATGGGTTCAGCGGAACTGACCTTTGGCAAGTATCTGGCGGAAAACGCCTATACCGAGGTGACGCTGGATCAGGGTGGTAAAAGCTCGATCTCGATCAACCTGGATCTGGCGCCGCATGTGACGGTGAAGGGGCAGCTGGATTCGGATGGTCAGACCGGGATTGGACTGTTCCTGCAGCGGAATTACTGAACCGGCCTATTCGCGGCGGTGCCGCTCGGCATCGACCGCTGCGCCCAGCAGCACGGCATAGGCGCTGACATAGAGCCATATCAACAGAACGACCACCGCCCCGATTGACCCATAAATCCGGTTGTAAGACGGGAAATTCGCCAGATACAGCATGAACCCCCGCGCGGCGACAGCCCGCCACCAGCAGGCCCAGACTGAACAGGGGCGGGCGCACCCCCATGTGGTTTGGCCCGGCCCGGTAGGCGATGCTGATGGCCAGCACCAACAGCACAAGGCCAAGCGCAAGGTTGCCATAGTGCAGCCAGGATGCGGTATCCACGGTGACGGGCAGAAAGCCGATGATGATGGGGGCGACGACGGTCGCGATCATGGCCGCCAGTGCCAGCCCGATCAGAACCAGCGTCAGAAAAATGGCGCGCAGTTGATGCCGCCCGCCGGGCCGATTGGGCAGATGGTAGATCGCGTTCAACCCCCGGATCAAGGCCGCCACCCCCGCCCGGGCCGACCATAGGGCCAGAAGGGTGGAAAAGAGCGTGGTCCACCCCAGTTGCGGGCCACGCACGGCCAGCAAGCTGTCAACCTGCGAGACGACCAGCGCAAAGGCCTCGGGTGGGAGGAAGCCTTGCAGAAGTTCGATCTGCGTGCTGATGACAGAAGGGTCGTAGACCGTGCCCCAGATGGCAATAATGGCCGCCACGGCGGGAAAGATTGCCAGGAAAACGAAAAAGGCCACACCAGCGGCGATCAGGTCCAATTCGGCCTGCTCGGTCCGGCGATAAAGCTTGAGCAGGAAGGTCAGGCCGGAATGATAGGTATCATGAATGGTCACATCATTGACCAGTAATCAGTCGTTCCAAAAGGCAAAAGCCAAGCACGCAAAGGCGCGCTTGGCTTGCAATCTTTCCGCGATCTTGTGACCCGAAAGGCCAGATCAGTCGACGGTCGTGGTAGCGGAAGTCGAAACCGACTCTTCGCCACTGCCGCCACCGCCCAAGCCTGCCACAAGCAGGATGCCAAGCGCCGCCAAGGCGGCCGCACCGACTGCACCAAGCCCGAAGCCAGCCGCACCAGCACCAGCACCAGCACCAGCACCAGCACCAGCACCAGCACCAGCACCAGCACCAGTACCAGTACCAGTACCAGTCGCAGCTTGTTGGAACACCTGCCGGCAGGCGTTCTTTTGCACTTCGGACAATGCCAGACTTTCTAGCGAAATAGCATTAGGACCGCAGTTGATGCGCTGAACTACGCCCTGTATGGTCGCATCAACCACCACCGCTGAAGCGGACGTCGCGACGAGGGAAAGGGCAAGCGCTATGGCAGCGAATTTTTTCATGATCAGACTCCAAAACAACTCTCTTTGGAAGAGCGAATAGCACGGATACGCTTTTAGTGTAAGCATCTTTTCCAAGTCTAGTCAATTATCCGCTGAACAAGCAGGCTCTCCATCCCCAAGGTTACGGCCTGTCTAGATTGCCGTAAAATCAGGCGGTTGTCGAACCAATACTCATTCACAAAGCTGCCTAAAGGGTGGCTGCATGATTCGGTAACCTTGGTTGTGGCATATGACTTTCCCAGAATGTATGCCGTTCCGCTGGCCCCTTTGGCAAGGGTGCAGTCAAAGTCGAAAGCACGGCGCGCATCGGCCCCATCCAGATAGAAATAGCTGCGCCGGGTCGCCCCGGTTCCAGTTTGCACCCTGGCGGTAGAGGGCCCGGCCGATGACATCAGGTCCGGCCCAAAACCCCTGCTGGCCACCACCATGCCATCGCGAAGGGAAACAGCCTCGCCTGTCGGGCTGGCCCAGGTGACAACCCCGGCATTCTGGCCAATCGGCGACATCAGCCCTTCGAACCGCAGGGTTGGATGGGTCACCAACAGGGTCGGACGCCCCTCTGCCTCAAGCTTGGCCCGGACGGACAGGGCGGCGTTGGTGTTCAGCAAGTTCAGCGACGGTTGCCGCAACGCCGCCGGGGTAAACCGTTCCACGACCGTTTGGATCGGGGCCTCAAGGTCCGTCGAATCCCGGTTCGTTCCGCAACCGGCAAGCATCAGCGCCACGGGCAGGACAAGACTGCGCACAAGTTTCATTTCCAGAACCGCCCTGCCTGCCGATCGTATTCGTAGGTACCATAGTTGGGCACAAGGCGGATCAACCTGTTCCCCAAGTTCAACCGCGCCCCACCGTCACGCCCCAGCGGCCGCAACGTGAATGGCAGGATTGTCCGCGTCCCCTGACCGGTGAACCAAGACAGCGGAAACTCGAACTTCAAACCCTTGTCGAACGAGCCTTCGCCAAACTGCTTGGCGGACAGGTTGGTGAATGTTGCGAAGGCGCCGATTTTCCAACCGTTCGCAAAGGTCCGCATCAGGGTAAAGGTCGCGCCGACATCGCCCGCCAGGTAACGGCCCGCGTCAAGCTGCACCTCATAGCCTTTGCCAAGGTCAAAATATCCAGACACAAACCCGGTGGCGACCCGGTAGTCATAGGTGTCAAAACCCAATCCGCCATCGGAGTTGCGCTGCGCAACATAGTTCAGATCGGCCCCAATCGCCCAACGCCGATTGACGGGCTTCCACATCACCTCAGCCGCGATGCCACCGAACATCAGTTCCAGATATCCAATCGACACACGGCTATAAAGCTGCGGCGCCAGTTTTCCCAACCAGACGGCGTTCAGCACAGTCAGGGCCGGATCGCCCTGATCGAGGTACACAGCGGTGTCGCTGCGAACCGCCGGGATTGCACTGTCCACCCGATTGCGATTTCGGCTCCTCACCTTTCCGCCCCACTTGTCGTTGACTGCTGCCGAAATCAGAAAGCCGCGGCTAAGCTCCAGGTTGGCAGACAGCCTCACCCCATACAGCGCCTGAATTGGTACCCTGGGGTGGAACAGCATGGTCTGGACATAGGGCACCAGCGACCATTTGAACTTTGGAAGCAGTTCGGTGTTCGTCAAGCGATCAGCCAAGGGACGGCCCGCCTCGGCAATGGAAATCCGGGCGCGCACGGCATTGCCGGCATCTGGCGCAAACTCCAGCGCCTCCATGTCGGTGCGGCGGACCACGACCTTGGCGGTGGGCATGCCATAAACCATTGGCACAATCTCGAAGGTCTCGATGGATGCGGGCATGGCATGGGTCATCGCCCGCGCGATGCGACCCACGGCCTGCGAGGCGGCATCATAATTCACATTGCGGAACCGGACTTGCGCGGTGTCGGCGGTGACGCTGATCTGCTCCACCTCAAGCTCGTTCTTGTCCAGCGTGGCATTCATCGCGTCCAGCAAACGCTGTTTGGCGTCGGGCTGATCCAGCCAGGTCGTTGTCCAAACCTCGGGGCTTTCCGCGATCGGCGGGCGTGGCCGGACCGGAAGCGGGCCGGGCCCACGCACGCCCCCAAGCGGCCGCAGCGCGGGGTTGATCAGAATGCTGAAGTTGAAGCCAATTCTGTCGCCATACATCGAATAGGCACCCACACGCAGCGCCTTGGTCGCCTGATATTCGATGCCAAAGTTCAAGGGCGAGCGATGGGTGAAGATTTCGCGCCTGTCAGATTCGACCAGATAGCTGTCCGACGAATATTCGGCTTTCAGCGTCAACTTGTCCGAAATCTTGAACTCGATTCCGCCAAAGGGGGCTGCCTGACCCCTGAACCACTGGCCAACGTTCGGCAAACCGCCAAGGCCAAAATCAACCTTGGGGCGCGGGCCCACCAGCGTTCCAATCGCGCCATAGCTGGCCATGCGCCCAAACCCCAGACCAGCGGTCACTTTCAGTCTGTTGCCGAAGGTCTTGGTCATGGCGATGTATTCGGCCATGTTCAGGCTGGTACCGATGAAGTCCTGCAACCCGATGGTGACGGCTGGCAGATACTTGCCCTCATTCAACAGCTTGAACCGCACGTCGAAGTTGCGATCGTAATACGTGTCAAACCGGTTGATGCCCTTGCAGTCGGGGGGGCAGGATTTCCTGTTCCAATTGCCAAGCGCCATGTAGCGAAAGCTGCCGGACAGGCGGGGGGTGATCTGAAAGGACAGTGTGTTGCGCCCCATGGCCGCCAGTTGGCCGTGATCCAGCCCGAAATAGCCATCCGGCTGCGATTCGCCCGAGGGCATGTCGATCAGGCCGGTGGCGCCGTTCAGGTTGGTAGAGGGCAGGAATTGCGCACGGGCGGGCAAGGTTGACCCGAGGCTCAGGACAGCCATCAGCCAAAACGTCATGACGGTCAGCCGGATCGACAAAAAGGACCTCATGAAGCCTCGCACTACGTCTGATTTACAGGGGCCGGTATATTACGGGTCCATGTCCTTTACCAACCAAAAGCCCGGTCATGTCCGGCGCACCATTTGCCGAAAGCCTTGTCATACTCAAGACCCGGCGTTCTACGACTCGGCCTCCAATCGCCGGTCTTCGGGCACACGTGGTGCGCCATAGCCTTCGACATAGGCCGCGGCCACCGCACGTGCGGCCTGCGCATCGCCTGTGGCCATTGCATTTCGCAATGTTTGCAGCGCCTTGGCCATGTCCAGTTCGGACAGGCTGCCCTCACGGGCGCGCAAGATCTTGGAATGGGGTGTTGTCAGCAAACCTTCGCCGATCAACAATTCTTCATGCAGCTTTTCGCCCGGGCGCAGGCCGATCATCTGAATCTCGATATCGCCATCGGGGTTCTCGGCATCGCGCACACTATAACCCGCCGCCTGCACCATCTGTTCGGCCAGATCGCGGATGCGCATTGGCTTGCCCATATCCAGCACGAACACATCGCCACCCGACTGCTGGGCCCCCTGATTGGCCCCGGGTTGCGAGAATGAGCCCGCCAGAAGCACCAGTTTGACCGCCTCGGCAATGGTCATGAAATAGCGGGTGACATCGTCATGGGTCAGGGTGATGGGGCCGCCCATGGCGATCTGCTCCTTGAACAGCGGCACGACGGACCCGGACGAGCCCAGCACATTGCCAAAGCGCACCATCGAAAACACCGTCTGACGCGACCGTTTGGCCAAGTCCTGGATGACCAGTTCCGCCAACCGCTTTGACGCTCCCATGACATTGGTGGGCCGAACCGCCTTGTCGGTGGAAATCAGGATAAACCGTTCAACCCCCGCTTCATCGGCGGCATCCGCCAGAATGCGGGTGCCAAGTACGTTGTTGGACATGCCCGCAATCGGATTAGCCTCGACCAGAGGCACATGCTTGTAGGCCGCCGCATGCAGGACCACCTCGATCCCGTGGTCTGCCATCGCCGACCGGGCCGCCCGTGAGTCCGTGACGGTGGCCAGAAGCGGAATAATCTCGGTCTTGCCGCAGTCCAACCTTGCCCGCAGTTCGCGATCAACGTCGTACAGGGCCAACTCGCTCATCTCATACAGAACCAGTTTGCGTGGGGCATAGGACAGCAACTGGCGGCACAGTTCCGACCCGATCGTGCCACCGGCCCCGCTGACCAGAATGGACCGCCCGGAATAGGCGGCCATACCATCCGGCGGCGCCTCCTCCATCTGCTTGCGGCCCAGAAACCGGCCCGGTTCGACCGGGGTCAGATTGTCGACCAACGCCTCGGCCCCGACAAGTTGTGCAAAGGACGGCAGCGTCAGCACATCCAGCCCAAGCGACT
>CAMDHB010000084.1 GCA_945897655.1 Pseudorhodobacter antarcticus | reverse complement strand
CGCGCCCCATCGTCCCTGCCCCGATCACCCCAACCCGGCTAAGGGGGTGCGCAAGCCCCAGGTCCATGCCCTCAACCTTGGCGGCCTGATGTTCGGCCAGGTACAGATAGCGCAGGGCTTTTGACTCCGCCGATCCGCACGCCTCGATGAACAGCGCCCGTTCATGTGCCAGCGCGCTGTCGATCGGCCTAGTTGCGGCAAAGCGGACGGAATCGACACACCGTCGCGCCGCAGGGCTCTTGGACAGCAGCACCTCTGCCGCCCTCGCAAACGCGGTCTCGTCAAAGGGGGGGGGCGCCATTTGTGGCGTCGTGGCCGACAGCACCATCCCAACCGCCGCTTCAACGGCGTCACCCTCGACCACCCGGTCGATCAACCCCAGTTCCAGCGCAGTCTTAGCTGGAACCGGCTTGCCCGTGGTTACCAGTTCCAGCGCAGCCATTGCGCCGCAAAGCTGCGTCGTGCGCACCGTTCCGCCTGCGCCCGGCAGCAGACCCAGCGTAATCTCGGGGAACCCCAGCCGGGAGGATGCCGTGGCCACCCTCATCCGGCAGCCCAGCGCCAGCTCCAACCCGCCGCCCAGGGCAACGCCGTCAATCGCGGCCACCGTCGGAAAGGGCAAATCCATGATCCGTGCAATCACCTCGGGCAGGGTCGGGGTTGGAAACTGGCCCAGTTCGGTGATGTCCGACCCGGCGACAAATGTGCCCTTCATGCCCGTAAGGACCATGCCGGCCACGCCGCTGGCGGCGACGGCGGCGATCGCCTCGGTCAGTTCGGTCCGCAGCTTGTGGGACAGGGCATTCACGGGCGGTCGGTTCAACCGGACCACGGCCACCTGCCCCACCTTTTCCGCCGTCACCCATTCGGTCGCCGCAATGATCTGATGCATGGCAATCTCCATCCCCGCCCGCCATACCATCCCTGTCCTTGGGGGTGGACGCAACTGGTAGCGGGGGGTAGCGCCCAAATTGGTCTCGTTTCGCCTGCCCCGTCTTCCGCGTTTGAGGGGGTCAGACTGGGGCAATGGCGCACCAGAGGGGAGCGTCCACATGTGGACACTTTTGAAAGCTGTTTGATTACAGGGATATAGCGTTTTTCGTTAACCACCCAGAAAGGTTTGCCCGCGGGCTGAACGCAGGGTTTGGGGATGTGCAAGCGGTGCGGAAGTCCCTGTCTACGATACTCGCCCGCGTGCATGTGGCGGTCGGTGACGTTGGGTCAAACCCCGCCATGCGGGCTGCGGAAGCCACCCAATCGCTAACCTGCGGCAACAAGAGCCCGCACGGTTGGGCATAACACGACGGGGCACATTTCTGTGCGATGGAGGCTATGATGGACAAGGACCGTATTGCAGGCTCGGCCAAGGTTGTGGCGGGCAAGGCCAAAGTGGCGGCGGGCAAAGTGTTGGGCGATGCCAAGTTGCAGGCCGATGGCCATGCACAAAAGGCCGAAGGCGCTGTGCAGAACGCCGTGGGCGGCATCAAGGACGCGGTGAAAGGGAAGTAGGCCCTTGGCCCGGTCGGGGTTTTGCCCTGACCGGGCTTTTGTTTGGGCGGTCATCAGAAGACGTTAAAGACGTAAAGCAGGATGATGACGACGATGGGTATTCCGAGCAGGTAAGCGACGATGCCTTTCATGGCGGTCTCCTTTGGTTGTGAAGGATAACGCCAAAGGGCAGGGTTGGTTCCGTGAGGGCAGTCGGGCTATCGCGCCGACCTACACGGCGGCTTCCAGCAGTTCGCGGATCAGGCGTTGGTAGGGGATGCCCCGGGCGGCGGCTTTGGCCTTGATGGCGTTCAGCAGGGGTTCGGGGATGCGCATGTTGATGCGGGCATCCTTGGCTGCAGTTTCCCAGGTGAGCGGGCGGAATTGGGTGAAGTCGAGGGCAGAGAGGTCTTGGTCGAGGAAAGCCTCGGCCTCGGCGTCAGTGGTTATTAAGGGGACGGTTTTCATATTTCAGAGCCTCGCGGGCGTGCATGTAACGGGCGCTGACGGGGCGGATTTTGTCACCCCGCCAGCAGAAGGCGACAAAGGCCGGGCGACCAGATGGCGTGCGCCCCACAGCGATGAAGCGCTGCTCCATCTGTGAGTGAAGCGGGTCAGGCGCGACACGAGGTTCAGCGCGAAAGAACGCCTCAATCTCGGCCCGCGTCAGACCGTGCTTTTCACACTTCGCTTCGTTGCCGGAGCCCCAGTCGAATTGCATGAAATGTATGTACGTTTGTGTGGACAGTCAATGGGTGTGGGAAATTAGAAGGTGCAATGGTTAAGGATTGGTGAAAGCCCGCGAATGAATAGGAAAGCCCGTGAGAGAGTCGGGGCATGCCCCGACCTACGGCGATCGTGATGCGCCAAGCTAGCGCCGAAACTGCACCAAAGCCTTCTGTAAAGGCGGCAGAGCGCAAACTAGGTAAGTCTATGCTTTCAAACAACTTTTGGGAAAACACTCCAGCCAATCGTTTGCGAAATCGAAACTGTCGGTCATCAACAGAGGCATCTCCTCCACAAACGCGAAAACGGCTGGGATCCCCAGCCGTTCCGCTCACCTCGTGAACTTCTTGTACTTCACCCGCGTCGGCTCAATCGAATCCGGACCCAAGCGGCGCACCTTGTCTTCCTCATAGGCCTCGAAGTTGCCTTCGAACCATTCCACATGGGCGTCGCCTTCGAAGGCGAGGATGTGGGTGCAGAGGCGGTCGAGGAAGAAGCGGTCGTGGGAGATGATCACGGCGCAGCCGGCGAAGTCTTCGATGGCGCTCTCAAGCGCTTGCAGGGTTTCGACGTCGAGGTCGTTGGTGGGTTCGTCGAGGAGGAGGACGTTGCCGCCGCTCCGCAACAGTTTGGCAAGGTGGACGCGGTTGCGTTCACCGCCTGACAGGAGGCCGACCTTTTTCTGCTGGTCGGTGCCCTTGAAGTTGAAGGCCCCGGCATAGGCGCGGGAGTTCATTTCCATATCGCCGAGGGTGATGACTTCCAACCCGTCGGAGATTTCTTCCCAGGCGGTTTTGTTGGGGTCAAGCGCGTCGCGGGATTGGTCGACGTAGGACAGTTGGACGGTGTTGCCGAGGGTGATCGTGCCCTCATCCGGTTTTTCCTGGCCGGTGATCATCTTGAACAGGGTGGATTTTCCCGCGCCATTCGGGCCGATGATGCCGACGATGGCACCGGGGGGGATCACGAAGGACAGGTTTTCGATCAGCAGCTTGTCGCCCATGGCTTTGCGCAGGCCTTCGACCTCGATCACCTTGCCGCCGAGGCGTTCGCCGTTGGGGATGATGATTTGCGCGCCGGAAATCCGTTCGCGGACGGATTTGGAGGCCATTTCGTTATACTTGTTGATACGGGCCTTTTGTTTGGCCTGACGGGCCTTGGCACCGGCGCGGATCCATTCCAATTCCTTTTCCATCGCCTTGGAGCGGGACTTGTCCTCGCGCGCCTCTTGAATCAGGCGTTTGGCCTTTTGGTCGAGCCAGGCGGTGTAGTTGCCCTCATACGGGATGCCACGGCCACGGTCGAGTTCAAGGATCCAGCCGGTGATGTCATCCAGGAAATAGCGGTCGTGGGTGACGATCAGGATGGTGCCGGTGTATTCGATCAGGTGCTTTTGCAGCCAGGCGATGGATTCGGCGTCCAGGTGGTTGGTGGGTTCGTCGAGGAGCAGCATTTCGGGCGCTTCGAGCAGCAGTTGGCAGAGCGCGACGCGGCGGCGTTCGCCACCGGACAGGGTTTCCACGTTCGCATCATCGGGGGGGCAGCGGAGAGCCTCCATCGCGACATCGACCTGTGAATCGAGGTCCCACAGGTTGGCGGCGTCGATCTGGTCTTGCAGGGAGGCCATTTCGTCGGCGGTCTCATCCGAGTAGTTCATGGCGAGTTCGTTGTAGCGGTTCAGGATGGCGGTTTTCTTGTAGAGGCCAAGCATGACGTTGCCGCGCACGTCGAGGGTGGGGTCAAGCTGGGGTTCCTGGGCAAGGTAGCCGACTTTGACGCCCTTGGCGGCCCAGGCCTCGCCCTGAAAATCCTTGTCGATGCCGGCCATGATTTTCAGGAGGGTGGATTTGCCGGAGCCGTTGACGCCGACGACGCCGATTTTGACGCCGGGCAGGAAGTTGAGTTTGATATTCTCGAAGCACTTCTTGCCGCCGGGATAGGCTTTGGAGACGTTGTCCATGTGATAGACGTATTGATAGGCGGCCATGTGCGATCTCCGTCAAGAAGGGGTTCAGCGCCATGTAAGAGATTGGGCGCGTCAGGGCAACGTCGATTGATGAGCGAGTGCGCCTGTGTGCGGTCAGGCGGCTGGTAAAGTGGCGGGCCAATCGGGTGGCATGAGGTCCATTGTGGTGAACCAGTGCGGATTGGCGTTGATCATGCGGCGGTCAAAGGACGCGGGCGTCAGGTCAAAGCTGCGGCCGGGGAAGGTGGCGGTCATGGCGGGAAGGGGGTCAAAGCTGAACTCCCGCAGGGCGCCTTGTTTGCGCAACTCGTTCTGAACATCCGGGGTCAGGACCATGAGCTTTTGGTACAAGGACACGCGCTCGGCCCCTGTTGACGCCTCGCTCAGGAAGTTCATTTGTTGCTGACGCGCCTTGCTGCCCTTGGTTTGGCCACGGGCGAACCTTTTGAGCAGTTTGGACACCCAATGCAGCGGGGTAAAGCCATCGAAGTGCAGCAGTTGGGTGGAGACGCTGGAATGCGCGGTGTCGTTCTCGTCATCCTCGGTCTTGGGGGCGTGCAAGCCAAAATTTTGTGTGCTGGATACCCGAGTGGCGGTCTTGCCGCGTTTATACCCTGTCAGACCATTGTTCAGCAGTCTGGCCGAATCGCCGTAGATGGCGCGCCCAAGTTTCCTGTCGATGATCTGGTCCCGGAACAGGCCTTGGTAGATGTGCGATGAGACGGCTCCCTCGGGCATGAAACGCTCGAGGTTGCGGATACGGACCAGATCGGTTTCGGGCCCGATGGCAGCCAGTTCCGCGCTTAAGGACCCAGTTGTCATCAGGAATTCGTCGGAATCGATATGGACCAACCAGTCGGAACTGGCCCACTTCCGGGCAAGGTTGTAGTTCTTTTTCTGACGCTGGACCACGTTTTGCGGGCGTTCGCAGGCTTGGACGTCTTGCCAATACTGGTCGTTGCAGATGGTGACGCGACAGCGGGGAAGGCCAGCCAGCATGGCCTCGACCTCGGGATCGGGGCCGTCGAGGAATATCATGAGCTCTTGGACATCCAGCGTCAGGTGATGGGCGACGAAGGCGGCGATGATTTCGGGCTGTTCCCGCATGGTGCTGACAATGGAATAGCTGCCGGGGGTGGTGGGCGTCGCCATCAGTCAACTCCGGATATGGACGGCAGAAAACGGGACAAAAATCTGAACTCGGCGGGCAAGGTAGGCAAGGCACTTTGATAAGGCAAGGGTTGGCGTGGTGAACCGGATCCGGGCAGCTGCGCCTGTTCGGTTCGGTCGTGGTCCGCAGTGACCAAGGGCGGGGGCGGTGGCGAGCGCGGTAACCACGGGGAGCGGGAGAAGCGCCCGCATTTCTTGTTCGCGCCTTTCGCCTGCAGCCAACTGGCTTGAGGGAAGGGGATGTTTGTGCAGCAGGGGTGGGGAGTTTGGTCACAGGGTTTGGGGAACCTGAGGCTGGACGTCGTGGGAAAGGGTGCAAAGCGTTGACTTTGCCCGGCTTTGGCCCTGAGAAAGTGGGATCGGCGGGGGGATGGGTGTGCAGGGCTTTCCAAAGGCTGGGCGCGGGATGGTGATCGGGTTGCTGGGCGGGTCGTTTGACCCGGCCCACGAGGGCCATGGCCATATCACGCACGAAGCGATGAAGCGGTTGGGGTTGGACCGGGTGTGGTGGCTGGTCTCGCCGGGCAATCCGCTGAAGGCGCGGCAACCGGCCCCGATGGCCGTGCGAATGGCCCGGGCGCGGGAGGTGATGGTGGACCCGCATGTGGTGATCACGGATATTGAGGCGCGGTTGGGCACCCGGGCGACGATTGATACGCTGCGGCGGCTGGTCGCGATCTATCCTGGGGTGCGCTTTGTCTGGCTGATGGGGGCGGACAATCTGGTGCAGTTTCATCGGTGGCGGTCGTGGCGGCAAATCATGGAACTGGTTCCGGTGGCCGTGATGGCGCGGCCTGGGGCGGGGCTGTCGGCGCGGCTGTCGGTGGCGGCGCGGACCTTTCGCGGGGCTGAGGCGGCGCGGCCAGAGGGGTTGGGCTTGCGGGCGGCCCCGGCGTGGAGTTTTGTGAACCTGCCGCTGAATCGCGCTTCATCCTCGGCCATTCGGGCGAGGGGGGGATGGCGGATGCCTCCGGCGGGGATATTGGAGCCAGAATGAAAGGGCGCTGCAATGCTGAACATTGATCCGGGCGTGTATGTGCGGCGCGAGGTTTTTTTGGCCGAGCGGGAGGCGTTGTTTGCGACAACGTGGCAGTTGTTGGGGCCGGTGGCGAAGTTGGCTGAGCGGCGGTCCTATGTTGCGACCGAGATTGCCGGGATGAAGGTGTTTGCGGTGCGGTCCAATGACGGGGTGCTGCGGGCCTTTCGCAATGTGTGCCGGCATCGGGGGGCGCGGTTGTTGCCGGAAGGGGAGGGGACCTGCGGGCCGATCCGGTGCCCTTATCACCAGTGGCAGTTTTCGGATGCGGGGGAGTTGTTGAAGGCGCCCTGGTATGGCGAGGAGCCGGGGTTCGATATGGCGGATTGGCCGTTGGAGCCGATTGCGGTGGAGGAATGGCGGGGTTTGGTGTTTGTCGCGATTGCGCCTGCGGTGGGGTTGGCCGCGCAGTTGGGCGATACGGTTGCAGAACTGGCGGGGGAGCCGATCGAGAGCTATGCCCCGGTGCGGACTGAGCGGATGGTGTTCGAGGCGAACTGGAAGATTTACACGGATAACTTTGTCGAGGGGCTGCATATTCCGGGCATCCATCCGGCGTTTCATGCGGCGATTGATTTTGAGGCGTTTGAGACGACGGCGCATGACGGGTTGGTGCGGATGACGGCACCTCCGAAGGATGGGCTGTGGTATCGGGGCAAGTGGTTGTGGATGTGGCCGAACTGGACGCTGTCGCTGTTTTCAGGCGGCATGAACACCAGCCGGATCAACCCTTTGGATGAGGGGCGGACGGAGTTGATCTACAACTTCTACTTCGATGGCAGTCAGGATGCGGCCGAGCAGGAGCGCACCATTCAGGGCACTTTGGGCGTGGTGCGTGAGGATTTCGAGGTTTGTACCCAGACTCAGAAGAATTATGCCAGCGGGGGGTACAGGCCCGGGCCATTGTCACCCCGGCACGAGCGGGGGGTGGCGTATTTTCAGGGCAAGGTGGCTGAGGTTCTGGCGGGGCGCGGCGGGGTATGACCGTCACACGGCGCGGGGTTCTGGCGGGGTTGATGGCGGGGGCGGCGGGGCCGGCCTTGGGCGATGCGGTGACGCGGTCGCTCCGCCCGATGCCGCGGCCAGATGGGGGTAGCGTGCTGACGCCGGGGTCGGAGGGGTCAGCCTCGGGCCTTGTCGGGGCGGCCAAATTGGGTGGGACGACGGGATATATCGTGGCCGAGGTCGCGAGTGGCCGGGTCTTGGAGCAGGAGAATGCGGAGGCGCTGGTGCCGCCAGCCTCGGTCATCAAGGCGGTGACGGCGCTGTATGGGTTGGAGCGGTTGGGGGCTGGGTACAAGTTCAGCACGCAGGTGATGGCCGTGGGGCAAATCAACAGCGGGCGGTTGGACGGGGATCTGGTGCTGGTGGGGGGAGGCGATCCGACGCTGGACAGTGACAAGCTGGGTGATCTGGTGGCCAGTCTGGCGGCGACGGGGTTGCGGGAAGTGACGGGGCGGTTTCTGGCCTATGCCGGGGCCTTGCCGGGGTTTGAGCGGATCACCGCGGATCAGCCGGTTCAGGTGGGGTACAATCCGGGGCTGTCGGGGTTGGGGCTGAACTATAATCGCGTCAACTTTGAATGGACCAAGGGCGGGGCCACCGTGCAGATGAATGCGCGGGGCGAGCGCTATGTGCCGGTGGTCAAGATGGCACGGATGAAGGTGGTGGAGCGGGACGCGCCGGTGTTTGGCTATTCCCTTGGTAACGGGACCGAGGATTGGACGGTGGCGCGGGGGGCGTTGCGGGCTGAGGGCAGCCGGTGGTTGCCGGTGCGGCAGGTGGCGCCCTATGTGGCGGAGGTTTTCCAGACGCTGTGCGCGGCGCAGGGGATTGCGCTGAAACGGGCGGAGGTGGTGCAGGCTGTGCCGGTGGGGGCGCAGAGGTTGGTGGCGCGGCAGTCGGAGGAGTTGACGGTGATCTTGCGCCAGATGCTGCGGTTTTCGACCAACATCACGGCGGAGACGGTGGGGATGATGGCGAGCGGGGCGGGCAGTCATGCGGCGTCGGCGGCGGCGATGGAGGACTGGGCGGGGACGCGGTTGGGGTTGCGGGGCAACTTGGCGGATCATTCGGGTCTGGGTGGTCGGGCGCGTGTGACGCCGGCGGGGATGATGCAGGCCTTTGCGACGGGGGACAGGCTGCTGGGGTTGCGGCCCATTTTGCGCAACATCGGGTTGCGGGATGAGAACGGCAAGGCTGTGAAGGACAGCCCCGTCAAGGTGGTGGGAAAGAGTGGGACGTTGAATTTCGTGTCCGGGTTGGCGGGGTTTATCGAGCCGCCTTCGGGGCGGGATCTGGTGTTTGCGATCTTCTCGGCGGATGCGGCGCGGCGGGAGGCGGTGCCGATTGAGGACCGCGAGGATCCGCCGGGCGAGACGGCCTGGGTGAGGCGGGCGCATCTGTTGCAGGCAAGGTTGATCAGGCGTTGGGCGGGGATGGTGTGAGGTGTTCCACGCGTGAAAGATTCACTATATCGTTTTATTTCATGGGTTTGTGGGTTTGAATTAAGCGGGCGTTAAGGATTGGCTGCAGGCTGGCTTAGGGGTGGGCGGTCAGGAAGGGCAGGATCTGGGCGGCGAGGGTGGGGGCGTCCTCCTCATGTGCCAGATGGCCGAGGGCGGGCAGGTTGAGCCATGTGGCATGGGGCATCCGCTTGGCGGCGCGGTCGCTGACGGCGGCGGGCACGGTTTTGTCGCCGCTGGTGGTGATGAGGAGCGTGGGAGTGGTCAGGCGGGGCAGGCGGGTCAGCAGGTCATCTAGCCGCCATTGTGCCATCATGGCGAGGGTTGCATCGACATGGCCGGGGTTGCGCAGGAGGGTCAGGTATTGGGCGTGGCCAGCGGCGTCGATCTGCGAGCCGGTTGAGGCGAGCAGGGCCTCGGCCCGGGCGGGGGTGCCAGACATGCGGCTGAACATCTGGGCGGCGAAGGGGGTCAGGGACAGAAGCTTGGCCATGGCGGGGAAGAGCCAGCCTGCGACGCCGTCAAAGCCGCTGATGGCGGCGTTGATGCCGATGACGGCCTTGAGGGGCATCAGTTCGGACAGGCGGAGCGCGATGACGCCGCCTGCGGAATGGCCGATGATGGCGGTGGGGTGCCAGTTTTCTTGGGCGCACAGGGTGGCGATGTCGGCGGCCATAGGGTCCAATCCGCAGCGATCGCGCGCGCCGAGGCGGGAGAAGCCTTGGCCGGGCAGGTCGATGGCGATCACGCGGTAGTGGGGGGTAAGGAGGGGGATCAGGTTGCGCCAACTGTGGTTGGCGCCTCCGGCCCCGTGGAGGAGGAGGAGGTCGGGGCCGGTGCCTGCGATTTGCGCGTGCCAGAGGTGTGGCGGGCTGGCGATTCGTCGCGAGGTGGCGCGGTGGGGCCAGTCGGGGGGGATGGTCAGGGGCTGCATCAGTCGCCCAAGGCGGCGGAGAGGGCGGCCGATAGTTTGCGGGCGTCGGCGCGGGGCAGGGCGAGGTAGGGGGCATCCAGCAAGGCGGCCAGTTGGCGCAGGGCGGGTTGGGGGCGGTTGGCGATGTCGATCACCATGGCGGGAATACCGCTGGCCCGCAGGGTGCGGGCGAGGCGGAGGCTGTCAGCCTCGGCCATCGCCCGGTTAGCGGTGCCGTCGAGGGCGATGTTGCCGCGACCGTCGGTGAGCAGGGCGACGGTTGGGGTCAAGCCACGGGCGCGGGATTGCAGGGCGAGGTCGAAGGCCATTTTCAGGCCGGCGGCTAGGGGGGTGCCGCCGCCACCGGGCAGGCCCGCGAGGCGGCGTTTGGTTTGGACGAGGGACCGGGTGGGGGGCAGGACCAGTTCTGCGGCGGTGCCACGGAAGGCCACAAGGGCGACATGGTCGCGGCGGGCGTAGGCTTGGGCCAACAGGAGTTCGACGGCGCCTTTCGCCTCGGCCAGGCGGGCGAGGGCGGAGGAGCCGGAGGCGTCGACCGCGAAGATGAGGAGGCGGTCGGAGGTTTCGTTGTAGCGTTTCAGGCGGATGTCATCGGGGCGGATTTCCAGGCGCAAAGTCTCGGTTGCGGGGCCACGGCGGCGCAGGGGCTGCCAGGGGGCGGCGGCGCGCAGGGTGCCGATCAGGTCGATGCGCTTGCCCGAGCCGGGTTTGCCGGGGCGCGAGGGCAGGGGGCGGCCACGGTGGTTGCCTTTGCGGGCGGCCCCAGTGCCGCCGGAGCCTTTGGCGGCACGGGCGGCGCGGCCTGCGGCGAGTTTGGCGAGCAGATCGGCGGGCAGGGCGGCGCGGGCGGCGGCCAGCAGGATATCGTCGGGGATGGTGTCGGTGTCGTTCTGGGATTGGGGGTCGTCAGGGTTTTCGGGCGGGTCTTCGGGGGGTGGGGTATCCTCGGGCGGGGCATCTTCGGCGGTGGGGGGGACTTAGCCCCTATGGGCCAGGGTCAGGTCGGTGGCGCGTTGCAGGTCCTCGTCGGTGACGGTGGGGTGGCCGTTCCAGGCGGCGAGAGCGCGGGCGCAGGCGAGGGCGAGGAGGGGCGCGCGGA
>CAMDHB010000083.1 GCA_945897655.1 Pseudorhodobacter antarcticus | reverse complement strand
ATGATGTCGCCATCGGAATGAAAGGCGTCATCGACAGAATTCCAGACCGATTTCTTGACATGGAAGATCTGCGCTTCCTCGTTCGACGCGGGCGCATTGGCGGGGATATAGGACTTGCGCCCGCCGAAACTGGCAACGCGGGCCGGGCGCGACCCGGTGATCATGTTGTAGATGTCCAGATCGTGGCAGCACTTTTCCAGCATGAACCCGCCGGCCAGATCGGTCATCCGGCGCCAGTCACGCATGAAGAAGGCGCCGTGGTAGGGGGCGATGTGTTCGTTGGCCTCAAGCGACACTATTTGGCCCAATAGACCCGCTTTCAGGGCAGCGCGCAGGTCCACCATATGTTGCGAATAGCGCAGGACAAGGCCAACCATTGCCCGGTTGACGCCACCATGTTTGGCCAGCAGGCGGGCGAGTTCCAGAGTCTCATCGATGGAAATCACGACAGGCTTTTCGGTGAACACCTGTACCCCGGCTTCAAGGCCAAGACGGATGTGTTCCAAGTGGAACAGGTTGGGCGAGAAGATGCAGTACAAGTCTGGCTTCGCCTCGGCCAGCATCGCCTCGACCGTGTCGTAGCGCGGTGTATCCAGACCGATCATCTCCAGATAGGTCGGATGGGGGTCGTAGAAGCCGACAATCTCGACCTCGGGCATCGCCGCCTTTAGTGTGGACAGGACGTGTCCGGCCCGCAGACCGATGCCTGCTGTTACAACGCGCATTTCAGGCTCCTTCAGAGGGCGAGGGCGAGGGCGGGGGCCATGCGGCGGCGCAGGACCTGTCCGCTGGCATCAAAGACATGGCAATCGGCGGGGTTGACGGCAAGGCCTATGGTCTGCCCCTCGGCAATAGCGGCGTCGCCGGGCAGGGAGGCGCAGAAGCGGGCACCGCTGGGCGTGACACAATAGGTGATCGACACGCCACCCAGCCGTTCCAGAACACGGACTTTCATCGACAGACCGTCACCCAAGGCGGTGTTTTCGGGGCGGATGCCCACTTCCACACGGTCCCCGGCCCTGGCCCGGCCAGCATCAACCGGCAGGGTCATGCGCAAACCGCCGTCCAGTTCCACCGCCAGACCGTTCGCATCGACACCGAGCACCGTGGCGGGCACAAGGTTCATGTTGGGCTGGCCGATGAAGGTGGCGACAAAGCGGGTGGCGGGGTGGTGGTACAGTTCCATCGGGGTGCCGAACTGTTCAACCCGACCAGCGTTCAGCACGACAATGCGGTGTGCCATCGTCATGGCTTCGATCTGATCATGGGTCACGTAGATCATCGTGGCGGCCAGATCACGGTGCAGCTGGCTCAGTTCGACCCGCATATCGCCGCGCAGCGCGGCATCCAGATTGGACAGCGGTTCGTCGAACAGGAAAATCTTGGGGTTGCGCACGATCGAGCGGCCGATGGCCACGCGCTGGCGCTGACCGCCGGACAACTGCCCCGGCTTCAGTTGCAACTTTTCGCCCAGTTGCAGGATCTCGGCGGCCTTGGCGACCTTGGCGCGCACATCCTGTTCCGGCAGTTTCTGCACACGCAGGGGGAAGGCGATGTTTTCGAACACGGTCAGATGGGGGTACAAGGCATAGCTTTGGAACACCATCGAGATGCCACGGTCCACGGGTGCGAGCGCCGATACATCGGTGCCGTCAATCACGATCTGACCCGACGAGGCCAGCTCCAACCCCGCAACGATGCGCAACAGGGTCGACTTGCCGCAGCCTGATGGGCCGACGAAGACAACGAATTCCTTGTCCTTGATGGCCAGATCAATCCCTTGCAGCACTTGGGCCGAGCCGAAGGATTTCGTGATGTTTTGCAGGTTGAGCGTGGCCATAGCGTCCTCAGGTGTAAGGGTTGGGCGGCCCGAAAGCCGCCCAACAGAGACTTATTTAACTTCGGCCAGTTCAACGCCGGCTTGGGTGACCAATTCGTCAACCGTGCCGCCCTCGCCCAGCATCACGCCCTGGATCATGTTCGTGAACACCCCCTGAAGCGATTTGAAGTCGGAAACCAGAGGCTCCGGCCCGCCGGTCGAGATGCCGTCAACGAAGATTTTCCAGAACGGATCATCGACGTAATAGGGCTTTTCAACACCGGTCTTTTCGTACTGCAGGATCGGCGTCAGGCCCCAGCTGCTGTCGAGGTCATACTGTGCCGCGCCCGAGGTCAGAGCCTGTGCCAGCTTTTGTGCTGCAGCCTCAACCGCCGGATCTTCCTGCTTGAAGACGGCGATCGAGTCGGTGATCAGGATGGTACCCGACACGCCCGACGGGCCAGCCGGAACCGGAACGATCATCTGGTTCGGAACCTTTTCAGCGTGCTGACCACGGCCCCACGGACCGTTGACATACATGCCCAGCTTGCCGTCGTTGAACAGATCCTTCATCTGGTCACGTTCCCATGCCGTGGCACCTTCGATGCCATAGGGCAGGATGTCGGCGTACATCTGCAGGGTTTCGCGTGTCTGCTGGCTGTCCAGCGTCGGCTCGCCCGTTGCAGCGTCCAGCACGGTGCCGCCGTTCGAGTACAGGAAGTCCAGGAACATGTGCATCGTGTTGTCGAAGTCTTTGCCCGCGATGCCGATGCCGGCAACGTTCTGGGTTTCCTTGATCGCCTTGGCCATCGCGATCATGTCAGCCCAGGTTGCGGGGGCCTTGCATTCCATGCCGGCAGCCACGACCAGGTCACAGTTGATGTACAGCGCCTTGGTCGAGAAGGCGTGGGGATAGCCCCAATACTGGCCGCCCGAGGACACGGTTTTCAGAACGCCGGGCTGATAGTTGGCTGCGGCTTCTTCCGAAATCTCGGCCGGAACGATCAGCCCTTCAGCCGACAGCTTCAGCAGGGTACGCGAGCCGATATAGGCCACCGACACCGGATCGCCAGCAGCGGCCAGCGTCATCGACTTGTCCTGGCAGGTGCCCCATGGAACCGCTTCCATCGTGACCTTGACGCCGGGATTGTCGATCTGGAACTGGTCAATCGTTGCCTGATCGGCAGGGCGGATGTCGCCGCACATGATGAACGACAGATCCTGCGCCGAGGCCGAGAGGGCCGAGCTGCCCATCAGGGCAGCAGCGACCATCAGGGTTTTGGTTGTATTCATTGTAAACTCCCTTGGTTGGTTTTCGTTTCGAAGCTGAGGGTGACTGAGGTCACTCTTTCACCGCGCCAGCGGTCAGACCCGCGACGAGGTATTTCTGCAAGAACAGGAACACCACCATGACCGGCAGAACACCCGTCAGGGCGGCGGCCATCATCTGGTTCCATTCGACGGTCTGATAGCCGATGAACTGGTTCAGACCGGCGGGCAGGGGTTGCAGTTCGGCGACCTGGTTGAAGGTGACGGCGAACAGGTATTGCTGGGCATAGGCGCCGATATAGATGCTGGTTCCGACCACGATCAGCCCCGGTGTGGCCAGCGGCAGCACCACACGGCGCAGGGTGTACAGACGGGACGCGCCATCGACATAGGCCGCCTCTTCCAGTTCCTTCGGGATCTTCTCCAGATAACCGCGCAGCAGCCAGATGCCGGTCGGGATCAGGAACGCCACGCCCGGCACGATCATAGCCCAATAGGTATTGAGCAGGTTCAGGGTCCGCATCACGCGGTACAGCGGGATCAACAGCACCGCCCCGGTGAACATGTTGACCGACAGGAATATGCCCAGCGACATGGCCTTGAACGGAAAATCCAGCCTTGCATAGGCATAGGCGGCGGGAATCACAAAGACCATCGTGATGACCGTCACCATCGTCGCGATATAGATCGAGTTCCAGATATAGCGGCCCAGCAGCGGCACCTTGACCCACATGTCCGAGTAAGCCTGAAACGAGAAGTTGTCGCCCCAGATCTTGTAAGGCTGGCTGAACAGGTGGCTCATGGGCGACAGGCTGGTGCGAAACATCTCGGCAAAGGGCAGCAGGATGAATGTCAGGAACAGCGCGATCGCCGCATAGATGCCGATCTTTTGCAGCAGGGTGTAACGATCCATCAGCATCTATTTGACCCCATAATGCTTGTTCACCCGATCCAGAACCTTGAGGTACAAGAGCGAAAACACCCCCAGGATCACCACAATCGCCACGGCCCGGGCAGCGCCCTCGCCGAATTTGTAGTTGCCAATGGCGGTCTTGTAGGTGTCGATGATCATGGTCGTGGTGCCGCCACGTGGGCCGCCTTGGGTCAGGATGTAGATGATTTCAAAGCTGTTGAAGGTCCAGATTGCGGACAGCAGCGCCATCGACACGATCACAGGCATGATCTGAGGAATGGTGATGCGGCGGAACCGATACCAACGCCCGGCACCGTCAACCCAAGCCGCCTCGTAAAGGTCGCGGTTGACGCCCTGCATGGCGGCCAAGAAGAACAGCGACACCATCGGCGTGCCAACCCACACATCGGTGACGATGGCAGAGTAGAAGGCCGAATTCTTGTAGGCCAGAAACTCGAACGGACCATCCAGCAGCCCCAACCGCTGCGACATGCCCGACAGGAACCCGAATTGGCCGTTATAGAGCCACAACCAGCCAATGCAGCCAATCGCAATCGGGATCACCCACGGCGGCATGATCATCATTCGGAACAACGCCCGGCCGGGAACGGCGGCGTTCAGCAGAGTGGCACCGATCAGGCCCACGATCAGCTTCAGCCCGACGGACAGCACCATCCAGAAGAAGGTCCGACCGACAATCTCGAAAAACTTGGCGCCGGACAGCATCTTTTCATAGTTCGCCAAGCCCACCCAGTTTTCACCGCCAAGGTCCGCATCGGTAAAGGACAGGCGCACGGTTTCAACCAGCGGCCAGGCCACGATGACACCAATGAACACCAGCGCCGGTGCGATCAAGGCCCAGGCGAACCACCCTTCGCTCAGCCCCTTGCGGCTGGCTTTGGCGGCGGCGGGTGCCGCAGTGCTGGTAACGTCGGCCATTTAACCCCCTGGGGCATTGCCCAGCCCCTTGAACGCGGGGCCGAATCTGTTTGTGGAGACATGATACCAAGGCGAATTCAAATTGCTACCTATATAATACCAATATACTAAAAAATCGCTAGAACTTACATTTTCCACTTGTTTTTCGCATGAAAGCGGGTCCTTCTAGGCAGAGTGGTCTGGTTTGATCGCATAAAGTAATACCAATGTGATGGGCATGGAATCCAGCGAACCCGACCAGATCTTTGCGCCTGAGCGCTGGTATCGGCCCGGCAAGGGGCCGCGCTATACGCAGCTTTATCGCCACCTGGCCGCGGTCATCAAATCCGGCGCGATGGAGGCGAATGCGCAACTGCCGCCCGAACGTGACTTGGCCGAACTGGCGGATGTCAGCCGCGTCACGGTGCGCAATGCAGTGGCTAAACTGGTCGAGGATGGCGTGTTGGAGCAGCGCCGCGGTTCTGGCACCTTTGTGCGGCCGCATCCGCCCCGGCTGGAACATTCACTGTCGGCGCTGTTGTCGTTTACCGAATACATGCGCCAGCGCGGCAAAACTTCGACCAGCCAGATCTTGCAGCGGGGGCTGTTCCTGCCGATGCCGGATGAGCAAATGGCGCTGGGGCTGGCCGGTGGCGATTGGGTTGCGCGCGTTGACCGTTTGCGCAGTGCGGACGGTCTGCCGATGGCGTTGGAGCGGTCGTCGCTGCCGCAGGACATTCTGACTGACCCCGACCGTGTCGAAACCTCGCTGTATGATGTGCTGCGTGCCCAAGGAAATGCGCCGACGCGGGCGGTGCAGCGCATCACGGCGGTCAATCTTGGCCTGACCGAGGCGCAGTTGCTGAACCTGCCCGAAGGTGCGGCGGCACTGAAAATTGACCGCACGGCCTATTTGCCGTCAGGCCGGCCGATCGAACTGACGCGGGGCCTGTACCGGTCTGACATCTATGATTTCGTAGCCGAACTGCGGTTGGAGCCCAAGCCATGAACCTGACATTCGACGCCCACATCGTGGGTACGGAAATTCACTGTGAAATAGGCTCTGATACGGCCATTTCGGCCCCTGTATTCTGCTGTTCGAACTATGTGCCCTCGCGGGTGGTGTCGGGGGGTACTTTGGTACGCACGGTTGCGGGCTATACCGAGGTGGCGCTGCCGAATATTCCTGCGGGCGGTTCGCTTCGCTTCGTAATGGCCTATCTGGAGCCTGACTTTGCCCCCAAGAACCGAGCTTGGTTGCCGCTTGGCCCCTATCTGCGCACCAAGACGGGGCCGGTACCGCTGCCCAGCACGGAAATTGGGGTCAGGGTTGATCAGCTGCCCCCCAGAACAGCGCCCGATTTTGATGGGCTGCGGTTGGTTCCGCAGCCGACGGCTTGGGCGGCTGCAACTGGGATGGTTGCGGCACCTGGGTTCGTTTGCGATGACCCAAGGTTGAAGGCTGTCGATGACCTGGCCCACCGTTTGAATCTGGGGCCCTTTCTATCGGATGGGGTGCGGCTAAGGGTCAAAACAGACCCTAACATGGTAGAAGAAGGCTATGCCCTGACCATCGCTCCGGATGGAGTAACGGCCACTGTGTCGGGCGATGCAGGCCTGTTCCGTGCCGCTGTGACCCTGCTGACCCTGCGCGAAACCCATGAGGGCAACCTGCCGTGCGGCACGATCACTGACGCCCCCCGCTTTGGCTGGCGGGGGCAGCATCTGGACTGCGCGCGACATTTCTATTCCGTTGAAACCATCTTGCGCCTGCTGGACTTGCTGGCCCTTCTGAAACTCAACCGCTTTCACTGGCACTTTTCGGATGACGAGGCGTTTCGGGTCGAGGTGACCTGTGCGCCGGAGTTGTGGCAACGCACCGCGATCCGGGGTGAGGGGTGTCTTGTTCCCGGTGTGTATGGCGGTGGCATCCGCGCCGGTGGCAGCTATTCCAAGGCGGATGTCGCGCGCATTGTCGAACGCGCCCGAACCCTGCACATCGAGGTTCTGCCCGAGATTGAGGTGCCTGCCCACGGCTATGCCTTGAACGTGGCCCGGCATGGCATGCGCGACCCCGGCGACAATTCAATGGCTGTGTCGGTGCATGGTTATCCTGACAACGTGGTGAACCCCGCGATGCCCGACACCTGGGCCTTGCTGGAGCCTTTGGCGCTGGAAGTGGCCGCGATGTTCCCCATCGGCATTCTTCATCTGGGCTGTGACGAGTTGCCCCCCGCAGCGTGGAGCGCATCGCCCGCGGTCGAAGCGCTGAAAGCCGAGCATGGGCTCAAAACGCGGGATGATGTGCAGGGGTGGATGATGTCGCGGCTGGGTGGCTTTCTTCAAGATCACGGCATCCGGTCGGCGGCGTGGGAAGAGGCGGCAAAAGGCTCTAACGGCGGGTTAGGGCATGGGGCGTTGTTGTTTTCATGGACTGGGCAGGGCCCGGGCATTGCTGCGGCGCGGGCGGGTTATGACGTGGTCATGTCCCCCGCACAGCGCATCTACTTTGACATGGCCCATACCAGTTCGCCCGAGGATTGGGGCGCTGCCTGGGCTGCCTATGTCGCGTTGGAGGATGTGATGGGTTGGAAACCGGTGCCTGCCGGGGCCGAGGACATTGCCCATCGCATTGTCGGCGTGCAGGGCTGTTTCTGGTCGGAGTTCACCACGAAAGACAGCGAGATGGAGCCTATGCTGGCCCCCCGCATCCTGGGCATGGCGAACAAGGGATGGGACAAGAATGACGCGGTTGACGGTGTCGGCATCCGGTCGCTGGCGCAAAGCTATGGCCCGCTGTTTGACCGGATGGGGTGGCAGCGGCACAAGGGGGCATAGGGCAAACCGACCGGGCTATGTCGTAATTTGCGCCCCAAAGCCGGCGGTCTTGGCCTAGGCTGACGGCAAATGGAGGCCCGAATGTCGTCTGACCCGCTGCTGCAACCCTATCAGCTGAAACACCTGACCCTGCGCAACCGGATCATGACGACCAGTCACGAACCGGCTTACCCCGAGGACGGGATGCCCAAGGATCGTTACCGGCTATATCATCTGGAACGGGCCAAGGCGGGCGTGGCGTTGACCATGACGGCGGGGTCGGCGGCGGTGTCCAAGGACAGCCCGCCTGTGTTCAACAACATTCTGGCCTACAAGGACGAGGTGGTGCCGTGGATGCGCCGTCTGGCGGATGATTGCCACGAGGCGGGCGCGGCTGTGATGATTCAGTTGACCCATCTGGGTCGCCGTACTCGCTGGGACAAGGGCGATTGGCTGCCCGTCGTGGCCGCTGGCCCGTCGCGTGAACCCAGCCACCGCGCCTTTCCCAAGGTGATCGAGGATTGGGACATCGAGCGCATCATCACCGATTTCGCCGATGCTGCCGAGCGGATGAAAGAAGCGGGTCTGGATGGGGTCGAGTTCGAATGTTACGGCCACCTGCTGGACCAGTTCATGTCGCCCTTTACCAACGCCTTGCCCGCGCCCTATGGCGGCAGTCTGGAAAACCGTGCGCGCTTTGCGATGGAGGTTCTGGCCGCCTGCCGCAAACGGGTGGGAGAGCGGTTTCTGCTGGGTATGCGCTATACTGCGGATGAGGTGGAGCCGGGCGGGATTGATGCCGAAGAGGGCATTGCGCTGGGCAAGATGTTCCGCGATTCGGGGCTGGTTGATTTCCTGAACATCATCCGGGGCCGTATCTTCACCGATGCCGCGATGACCGATGTGATCCCGATTCACGGTATGAAATCCGCCCCCCATCTGGATTTTGCCGGACGTGTGCGGGCCGAGGTTGGGTTGCCCACTTTCCATGCAGCCCGGATTCCCGATGTGGCGACGGCGCGCTATGCAGTGTCTTCGGGTCAGTTAGACATGGTTGGCATGACCCGCGCCCACATGGCCGACCCTCATATCGTCCGAAAGATCATCGAGGGGCGGGAACAGGACATCCGCCCTTGTGTCGGCGCCACATACTGCCTTGATCGGATCTATCAGGGCGGCATGGCGCTGTGTATCCACAACCCCTCGACCGGGCGCGAGGAGGATTTGCCGCACACCATTCAGCAAGCCGCGACACGCCGCCGGGTGGTGGTGATTGGCGCAGGCCCGGCTGGGTTGGAGGCTGCGCGGGTTGCAGCAGAGCGTGGTCATCAGGTTGTGGTGTTTGAAGCGGCTGCCGATGCGGGGGGCCAAGTCCGCCTGTGCGCCCAGACCAAGCGCCGGGCTGAGATGATTGGCATCATCGACTGGCGATTGGCACAATGCGCGGCACTGGGGGTTGAGGTTCGGTTCAACACATGGGCCGAGGCGGAGGATGTGCTTGCGGAAAATCCCGATGTGGTGATTGTCGCGACGGGCGGGCTGCCAGCAAAGGACATACTGGCCAGCGGCAATGATCTGACGGTCTCCGCTTGGGACATTCTGTCGGGAGACGTCAAACCCGGTTCAAATGTGCTTCTTTATGACGATGCAGGGGATCACGTGGCCTTGCAAGCCGCTCAACTGTTGGCCGAGGCCGGGGCCAAGGTCGAAATCATGACCCCCGACCGCAGCTTTGCCCCCGACGTCATGGCGATGAACCTCGTGCCCTACATGCGGGTACTGCAGGACAGGGACGTGACCTTTACTGTCACCTACCGGCTGACTTCGGTGGAACGGGATGGCAATCAGATCAAGGCGACCATCGATTCGGATTATATGAAACTGGGGAAGATGGCCCATTATGATCAGGTTGTGGTCAACCACGGCACCCAACCGCTGGCCGATATCTATTTCGCTTTGAAACCCCGTTCGGTGAATCTGGGCGCCGTGAACTACGACGCGTTGATCGCGCTGCAACCACAAACCCGGGCCGGCGGACCGGCCGGTTTCCAACTGTTCCGAATCGGAGACGCCGTCGAGGCGCGCAACATCCACGCCGCGATCTATGATGCCCTGCGGCTGGTCAGCGTGATCTGACCGCAGGAAAAACCTAAAATCCTGCGGGTTAAGGCCGGATTAATGGCGATCCTGTACACCCAAGGACGGGTGACTATGGGGTGTGTGAATGGCCGGGCAGGGTAATGCCGCGCCAGTCATCATCAAGCGGAAGAAAGTTGTTGCTGGCGGCGGGCACCACGGTGGGGCGTGGAAAGTGGCCTATGCTGACTTTGTGACGGCCATGATGGCCTTCTTCATGCTGATGTGGCTGTTGGGCGCGACGACGGAAAAGCAGCGCAAGGGGATTGCAGACTACTTCAATCCGACCATTCCAATCAACCGGGTGTCGGGCGGCGGCGATGGTGCCTTCGGCGGCGATTCCATTTTCAGCGATCAGACGCTGTCGCACAATGGGACCGGCAGTTCTGCCAGCAGCCCAACGGACCAGATCAAGGGTGGCGGCACAGAAGGGAGCGCCCTTAGCGAGAGCTTGGGTGAAGAGGATACCGAGCTGAAAAAGTTGCAAAGCGCCCTTGAGGGGAAGGGCGGCGAAAGCATGACCATGCAAACCCTGCTGTCCCATGTTGTCAGCAAGGTCACCGATGAAGGATTGGTGATTGAGGTTTTTGATCTGGACACAGCCCCACTGTTTGAAAAAGACACTGATGTTCCGACACAAGCGCTGACAGACCTGAGCATCCTTTTGTCCGAGATGATAAGCCTGACCGAAAACCAGATCGCGGTGGATGGCTTTGTGCGGTCTTATCCAGTCATGATTCGCAACAACCCGACCTGGGCCCTGTCTGCCGCGCGGGCGCAGGCGATGCGGGGCCTGTTGGAGAGCGCTGGCACAGACTCAGTCCGGATTTCCCGCATTACCGGACATGCGGACCGAAAGCCTGCAACGGTTGATCCATCCGCCGTTCGCAACAACCGGATCGAGATCGTTCTGTTGCGAAAGGACAGGTAATTTCCGGGTAGATTTTAGACGTTAGGCCAATCTTAGGGTCAGGACTCGTTCTCATTTCATAGCCAGAACAAGACGGTTGCGGCGAGAGCGATGGCTGAGAGGAATACTTTCGGGCATCTGTCGTAGCGTGTGGCGACACGCCTCCAGTCCTTCAGGCGCCCGAACATGATCTCGATCCTG
>CAMDHB010000082.1 GCA_945897655.1 Pseudorhodobacter antarcticus | reverse complement strand
GGCCAGCCGCCGCTCCTCCTCCAACCCCTTTTGCCCGCTCTCATCCATGCTGCGCTGCGAGGGGAACAGCCCCTCCTCCCAGCCCGGCAGGAAGACGGCGGGAAACTCCAGCCCCTTGGCCGCGTGAAGCGTCATGATGCTGATCTTTTCCTGCGCCTCCTCGGTCTCGTTATCCATGATCAGGCTGACATGCTCCAGAAACCCTTGCAGGTTCTCGAACTGTTCCAAGGCCTTGACCAGTTCCTTCAGGTTCTCCAACCGCCCCGGCGCTTCCGGCGTCTTGTCGTTCTGCCACATCTCGGTGTAGCCGGACTCCTCCAGAATGACCTCGGCCAGTTCCACATGGCTATGCGGCCGCAGCGTCGCAGCATGCCAGCGGTCCACCCCATCGACAAAGGCCCTGAGCTGGCTGCCCCCCTTGCCCCCAATCGCCCCTTTGGCCAGCAACTCCCGCGCCCCGTCCAGCAACGACACACCCGAAGCCCGGGCCACCCGCTGAATATCCGCCTGCGCCTTGTCGCCCAATCCCCGCTTCGGCGTATTGATCACCCGCTCAAACGCCAAATCATCCTCAGGCGACACCGCCAGCCGGAAATAGGCCATCGCATCGCGCACCTCGGCCCGTTCATAGAACCGCGGCCCCCCGATCACCCGATACGGCAACCCGATGGTCAGAAACCTGTCCTCGAACGCCCGCATCTGATGGGACGCCCGCACCAGAATGGCCATCCCCTCCAACGACATCGCCTTCAGCCCGCGTCGCCCGCCTTGCAACGCCTCAACCTCATCGCCAATCCAGCGCGCCTCTTCCTCGCCGTCCCAATGCCCGATCAGGCGCACCTTCTCGCCCTCGGTCTCCTCGGTCCACAAGGTCTTGCCCAATCGCCCCGCATTGGCCTTGATCACCCCCGAAGCAGCGGCCAGAATATGCGGGGTAGAGCGATAGTTCTGCTCCAACCGCACCACCTTGGCGCCCGGAAAATCCTTTTCAAACCGCAGGATGTTGCCCACCTCGGCCCCGCGCCAGCCATAGATCGACTGGTCATCATCACCCACGCAGCAGATGTTGTGATGCGCCTGCGCCAGCAGCCGCAGCCACAGATACTGCGCCACGTTGGTGTCCTGATACTCGTCCACCAGGATATACCGGAACCACCGCTGATACTGCGCCAGCACATCGGGATGCTTCTGGAAAATCACCACACAGTGCAGCAGCAAATCGCCAAAATCCGTGGCGTTCAGCGTCAGCAGCCGCTGCTGATAGGCCTCATAAAGCTCGGTCCCCCGGTTGTTGTACCCGCTCGCCTCGGACGACGGCACCCTGTCCGGCGTCAGCGCCCGGTTCTTCCAGCTATCAATCATCCCGGCCAACATCCGGGCAGGCCAGCGTTTTTCGTCAATATTGGCCGCTGCAATCAACTGCTTCAGCAGCCGCAACTGGTCATCCGTGTCCAGAATGGTGAAGTTGCTTTTCAGCCCCATCAATTCGGCATGGCGGCGCAGGATCTTCACCGACAGCGAATGGAACGTGCCCATCCAGGCGATGCCCTCGCCCGCGTCCCCCAGCAACCGCCCAATCCGCAACTTCATCTCGCGCGCGGCCTTGTTGGTGAAGGTCACCGACAAGATCTCATTCGACCGCGCCTTGCCCATGGCGAGCAGATGCACGATGCGCGCGGTCAGCGCCTTGGTCTTGCCCGTGCCAGCCCCTGCCAGCATCAACACCGGCCCGTCCAACGCCTCGACCGCCTCGCGCTGTGCGGGGTTCAGGTCATCCAGATAGGGCCGGGGCCGCGCCGCCACGGCACGCTGGCTCAGCGGCACCGCCGCCTCGAAGGCTTCGCTTTCGTCCCAATGGCTCATCTCGCGAACCTAGCGCGCCTTGGACCAAAGGGAAAGTCCGTTCTGCATATGTTCACCACTTGTAGGATGGGCAGTTCTCGCCCTTTGGCCCTGGCCAAAGGGCGGGGTTTGCCCATCTTGGTCAACCCTGCCCCGGATACTGTTCCCGCATCCCGTCGACATACCGACCAAAAAGCCGCGAAAAGGCCAGAATATCCTCCTCGGGCCAGCTTGCGAACAGTTTCATCGTGCGCTGCCATTTCGCCCGCAGAAATGCCCCGATCAACACATTGGCCGCTTCCGTCGCCACCAGCACCGACCGCCGCCCATCCTCCTGGCTGACCGCCCGCGCAATCAACCCCCGCTCCACCAGATCCGCCGCAATCCGGCTTGCGCGAGAGGGGTCAAGGTTCATCTCCTCGGCCAGCAGCCCCACCGTCGCCTCTTGCGGCGCGGGCCGGCCATAGCCGTTCTGGATGCGCAAAACCGCGGCCAGCGCATGAAACTGCGTCGCCTCCAGCCCCGCCCCCAGTTCCTGCATCAGGCTTTGCGGCACATCGCCCTTCACCACCCGGCGCATATAGTGGAACTGGTCGGCATCCAGCGACAATAACGCAATCGCCGCATCCTCAGAGAATCCGCTGGTCTGCAGCGTTTCCTTGACCTGCTCGTGATGGCGCGCGGGGTGTCTGGGCGATTTCATCCGTCCGAATTCGCCGAGTTGCGTGTCAAAGTCAAGTATATGACACCCGCAATAATGTGCCCTTGACACGCAATTGACCCCGGCATAGCCCTTCCCCAAAGCGCGCGACAGGAGTTTGCCATGACCGAAGCCCGACCAGCGGACCAATCCCCCCCCTCAGGCTCGACCCGTCTGGTCCTGTTCTCGATCGGCCTTTTGCTGCTGCTCGCCTCGCTGGATCAATCCATCGTCGCCACCGCCCTGCCCACCATCGTGTCCGATCTGGGCGGGATCGACCACCTGTCCTGGGTCGTCACTGCCTATATCCTGACCTCGACCATCGTGGCCCCGCTTTATGGCAAACTGGGTGACCTTTATGGCCGCCGGAACACCATCTTCGTGTCGGTCGCCCTCTTCATGACAGGCTCGGTTCTCTGCGGCATGGCCACATCCATGACCTTCCTGATCATCGCCCGCGCCATTCAGGGCCTGGGCGGCGGCGGTCTGTTCGTGCTGGCCCTGTCGGTTGTGGGCGACGTCGTGCCCCCTCGCGAACGCGGCAAGGTGCAGGGCATCTTTGCCGCCGTCTTTTCCACCTCCTCGGTCCTTGGCCCCTTGGCCGGCGGCTGGCTGTCGGAAAACGCCAACTGGCACTGGATCTTTTTCATCAACATCCCCTTGGGCCTGATCGCCGTTCTGGGCTTTGCCGCCTCCTTCAAACCGCGCGGCACCCGCACCAGCCACCAGATCGACTGGTTTGGCGCCATCACCCTGACCCTGTTTCTGGGCGCGCTGACCTTGCTGACCAGCCTTGGCGGCCGCAGCTTCAGCTATACCTCGCCCGAAGGTCTGACCCTCGCAGCCCTGTCCCTGATCAGCATCCTCGCGTTCATCCAGATCGAACGGCGCGCGGCCGAGCCGATCTTGCCGATGTGGCTGTTCAAGATGAACGTGTTCTGGGTCACCTCCATCATCGGCTTCATCGTTGGGGCCTCGCTCTTTGGTGCCCTGACCTTCGTGCCCCTCTACCTGCAAATCGCCAAAGGTACGACACCCACCGAATCCGGCCTGCTGCTGATCCCCCTCACCGTCGGCATCCTGACCGCCTCGACCCTTTCGGGCATATACATGGGCCGTACCGGCAAATACTGGTCCTTGCCCGTCATCGGAATGTCCTTGCTGTTCATCGGCATGATGCTGATGACACGGCTTTCACAAGACACCAGCACCGTCGTGTTCAGCCTGTCCTTGATCATGGTCGGCCTTGGCATGGGCTGCGTCTTTCCCGTCGCCACCACCGCCGTCCAGAACGCCGTCCCGCGTGAGACGATGGGCACCGCCACCGCCGCAGGCATCATGATGCGGCAAACCGGCGGCGCGCTGGGTGTGGCGGCCTTTGGCGCCCTCTTCACACACCGCTTCATGACCGGCTTGGGCGATAGCGCCGCCAGCATTGGCGACATCAGCCAGATCGGGCCACAAACCCTGGCCAGCCTTCCGCCCGACGTGCAAGCGCAATTGGCCACTTCGGTCATCTCGGCCATCGCACCCATCTACTGGATTGCGGCCGCTTTGGCCCTTGTCGGCCTTGGCTTTGCGCTGATGCTCAAGGAAATCCCGCTGACCAACCGTCAGGTGCCCAAAGGCGAATAGCCCCACCACGACCATAGTTCAGCCCCAAACTGATGACAGGCTGGTCGTCATGACCCGCCTGGCACATTCTTTTTTATCCCTCCTTGGCGGCCTTACAGCACTGATCTGCCTGACGCTGATCCTGTCATTGGCCGCCCCACCCCGCGCCGCAACCCCCACCGCCTTGGTCATGCCAGCGCGTCAGGGAACCCCGCTGCAAGGCCAGTTCACCGCCGACACCGCCCAGTTCGGCCCCACCGCCCCTGCACCCGTCACCGCCACCACCCACCTGATGTGGCAAGGCACGGTCCTTCGCCGCTGGCACGACTACACCCCCGACGGCGGCAAGTTGCCCCTCGTAATCCTGCTGCACGGCGCAGGCCGCGACGGCCTGTCGATGATCGGCGTCTGGCAAAAGGTGGCGCAAGCCAACCACATCGCCCTTGCCGCCCCCGACTCCCTGGGCCGCACCTGGCCTATCGACAAGCCCGATCCGCAATTCCTGTTGGATATCGTGGCCGCAATGTCGGCCCGTGCTGACATCGACCCCAGCCGCATCTACCTCTTCGGCCATTCCGACGGGGCCGCCTACGCCATGACCCTGCTCAACCGCACCCTTGGCCCGTGGCGTGCGGCTGCCCTTCACGCAGGCTATGTCCCGACAGACCGCCTGAAACCCCCGCAAACCGCCCTGCCCCTGCGCCTGTATCTGGGCGACCAAGACCAGATCTTTTCAGTCGCAGGCGCGCAGTCTGCCACCTGGGCCCTTGCCCGCATGGGCCACGCCGTACGTTTGACCATCCTGCCCGGCCATGACCATTGGGTCTATGACATCGGCCCCGAACTCGCCGCCGATGCTTGGGATTGGCTTGATCACTTGCCCTGATTTTCTGCCCTTGCGCCGCATCGCAGCACAGATAAAGTGTTCCGGTTCCCGCTGCCGCGCAAAGGTGCCTCCTGATGACCGACTTCAAGAAAATTCTGATCGCGAACCGTGGCGAGATTGCCATCCGGGTCATGCGGGCTGCCAATGAACTGGGCAAGAAAACCGTCGCCGTCTATGCCGAAGAGGACAAGCTGTCCCTCCACCGCTTCAAGGCGGATGAGGCTTATCTGATCGGTGAAGGCCTGTCGCCGGTGGGTGCTTATCTTTCAATCCCCGAAATCATCCGCGTCGCCAAACAATGCGGCGCCGATGCCATCCACCCCGGCTACGGCCTCCTGTCCGAAAACCCCGACTTTGTGGATGCCTGCGATCAGGCTGGCATCACCTTCATCGGCCCCCGCGCCGAAACCATGCGCGCCCTTGGTGACAAGGCCTCTGCCCGCCGCGTGGCCATGGCCGCCGGTGTCCCCGTCATTCCGGCAACCGAGGTTCTGGGCGATGACTTTGACGCGATCAAGGTCGAGGCGGCTGCCGTTGGCTACCCCCTGATGCTCAAGGCGTCGTGGGGCGGCGGTGGTCGCGGCATGCGCCCCATCAACAACCCCGAAGAACTGGCCGACAAGGTGCGCGAAGGCCGCCGCGAAGCCGAAGCCGCCTTTGGCAACGGCGAAGGCTATCTTGAAAAGATGATCCTCCGCGCCCGCCATGTCGAGGTGCAGATTCTGGGCGACAAGCACGGCGAAATCTTCCACCTTTATGAACGCGATTGCACCGTCCAGCGTCGCAACCAAAAAGTCGTCGAACGCGCCCCCGCCCCCTATCTGACCGAGGCGCAGCGGGCCGAGGTTTGCGATCTGGGCCGCCGCATCTGCGCCCATGTGGGCTACGAATGCGCAGGCACCGTCGAATTCCTGATGGATATGGACGACCAGAAATTTTACTTCATCGAAGTAAACCCCCGCGTTCAGGTCGAACACACCGTGACCGAACAGGTCACCGGCATCGACATCGTCCAAGCCCAGATCAAGATCGCCGAGGGCCATAGTTTGGCCGAGGCGACCGGCGTCGCCTCCCAGTCCGAGGTCCGCCTGAACGGCCACGCCGTCCAGTGCCGCGTGACCACCGAAGACCCGCAAAACAACTTCATCCCCGACTACGGCCGCCTCACCGCCTACCGCTCCGCCACCGGCAACGGCATCCGCCTTGACGGCGGCACCGCCTATGCAGGCTCGGTCATCACCCGCTACTACGACTCCCTGCTGGTGAAAGTGACGGCCTGGGCCCAAACCCCCGAAGCCGCCATCACCCGCATGGACCGCGCCTTGCGCGAATTCCGCATCCGGGGCGTCAGCACGAACATCGAATTCGTCATCAACCTGCTGAAACATTCCACCTTTCTGAACGACACCTACACCACCAAATTCATCGACACGACGCCCGAACTGATGCAGTTCACCAAACGTCAGGACCGCGCGACCAAGATCCTGACCTATGTCGCCGACATCACCGTGAACGGCCACCCCGAAACCGCCGGCCGCCCCAAACCCCATGCCGAGGCGCGCCAACCCAAACCGCCCAAGCCCAAGGCCGAGCCGCAAATGGGCACCCGCAACCTCTTGGAACAAAAAGGCCCGCAAGCCGTTGCCGACTGGATGAAGGCGCAGAAAAAGGTCCTGATGACCGACACCACCATGCGCGACGGCCACCAGTCCCTGCTGGCCACCCGCATGCGCTCGTTCGACATGATCCGCGTCGCCCCCGCCTATGCCGCGAACTTGGGCCAGCTTTTCAGCATCGAATGCTGGGGTGGCGCGACCTTCGACGTCGCCTACCGCTTCTTGCAGGAATGCCCCTGGCAACGCCTGCGCGACCTGCGCGCCCACATTCCCAACGTGATGACCCAAATGCTCCTCCGCGCCTCCAACGGCGTGGGCTACACCAACTACCCCGACAACGTGGTGCGAAGTTTCGTGGCCCAGGCCGCCAAATCCGGCGTCGACGTCTTCCGCGTGTTCGACAGCCTCAACTGGGTCGAAAACATGCGCGTCGCGATGGACGCGGTGATCGAGGCGAACAAGGTCTGCGAGGGCACTGTTTGCTACACCGGCGACATGCTCGACCCCAACCGCTCCAAATACGACCTCAAATACTACGTCGCCCGCGGTCAGGAACTCAAAGCCGCCGGTGCCCAAGTCCTTGGCCTGAAAGACATGGCCGGCCTCATGAAACCCGCCGCCGCCAAACTGCTGATCAAGACGCTGAAACAGGAACTGGGCCTGCCGATCCACTTCCACACCCATGACACCTCCGGCGCCGCCGCCGCCACCATCCTCGCCGCCTGCGACGCCGGGGTGGATGCCGTCGATGCCGCGATGGACGCCTTCTCGGGCGGCACCTCGCAGCCCTGCCTTGGTTCCATCGTGGAAGCCCTGCGCCACACCGACCGTGACACCGGCCTTGATATCAGCGCCATCCGCCAGATCTCGAACTACTGGGAAGGGGTGCGCGGCCAATACGCCGCATTCGAGAGCGGCCTGCCCGCCCCCGCGTCCGACGTGTACCTGCACGAAATGCCCGGCGGCCAGTTCACCAACCTCCAAGCCCAGGCCCGCTCCCTGGGGCTGGAGGACCGCTGGCACGAAGTGGCCCAAGCCTATGCCGACGCCAACCAGATGTTCGGCGACATCGTCAAGGTCACGCCCTCGTCCAAGGTCGTCGGCGACATGGCCCTGATGATGGTGGCCCAAGGCCTGACCCGCGCCCAGGTCGAGGACCCGAATATCGAGGTGGTCTTCCCCGAATCCGTGGCCGACATGCTGAAAGGCAACCTTGGCCAACCCCACGGCGGCTGGCCCGCTGGCATCCAGCGCAAGGTCCTGAAGGGTGACACCCCCGTCACCACCCGCCCCGGTGCCGGCATGCCCCCCGTCGATCTGGAAGCCACCCGCGCCAAGCTGTCCAAAGACCTTGGCGTCGCGATAGATGACGAGGATCTGAACGGATACCTCATGTATCCCAAGGTCTTCACCGATTACATGATGCGCCACAAGGCCTACGGCCCCGTCCGCTCCCTGCCCACCAAGGCCTTCTTCTACGGCATGGAGCAGGGTGAGGAGGTGACGGTCGAACTCGACCCCGGCAAGAACATCGAGGTTCGCTTGCAAGCCGTGGGCGAAACCACCGATGACGGCGAGGTCAAGGTGTTCTTCGAACTGAACGGCCAGCCCCGCGTCATCCGCGTGCCCAACCGCGCCATCAAGGCCAAGGTGGCCGCCAAGCCCAAGGCGATGGAGGGCAACCCAGCCCACATCGGCGCCCCGATGCCCGGCTCGATTGCCTCGGTTGCGGTCACCGCAGGTCAAAAGGTCAACGCTGGCGACCTTCTGCTGACGATCGAGGCGATGAAAATGGAAACCGGCATCCACGCCGACCGCGCCGCCGTGGTCAAGGCGCTGCATGTGCACCCCGGCTCCCAGATCGACGCCAAGGACCTGCTGGTGGAACTGGAATGATGCGCCTGATTGCCCTGTCGCTGGCCACCAGCCTTGCCCTGGTCCAGCCCTTGCAGGCCCAAGACCCGGTCATCCAGTTTTCCGCCACCGACGCCCTGATGGACAAGGCGGTGTTTGACGCGCGGCAAACCCTGCCCCTGTTCCTGACCCAGGTCTTGGACGCAACCGGCCAACCCCTGCGCCCCGACATTCTGGTCAAGGTCGGCATGCCCACCGCCCCCGGAACCGAGGTTGACGGCGAGGATGTCTGGCTCAGCGCGCCCCACCGCCTGCCCGACGGCAGCTTCTCCGCCACTCTTGTGAACGACCCCAGCTACTTGGGCGACCTTGTCAAGGGCGACACGGTCGCCTTTGCGCAAGACATGATTTCGGACTGGTTCATGATGGCCCCCTCGGGCCTGTACTACGGCAGCTACACCCTGCGCGTCCTGCACGGTCAGGGCGCCTTCGGCCAAACCCCCTTCGATCAGGTGTTCGAGGCTGACCCCGTCCCGCCCGACTGGCGCTGACCAACCGGCCCCCCCGTGCCCCAAATCTTTTCGAAAAGATTTGCAAATTCCTTCGAAGGAATTTGGCCCCACGAGTGCAGCCTCCGCCCTACCGGAACCCGGCGCGCGTCCGGCCCGTGGAACCTATTTCTTCTTCACAAACTCGGTCAGGATCACGATCTTCTGCCCCTCGACCCGACCCTCGATCTGCGCGCCATTGTCGGCGACCAGGGCAATCCCCCGCACCGCCGTGCCCCGCTTGGCCGTGAAATTGGCCCCCTTGACCACCAGATCCTTGATCAGAACCACCGTATCCCCGGCGGCCAGAAGCACACCGTTGCTGTCGCGGTGCTCAACCGGCCCCGGCAGGTCAAGCCAGCCCTGAACCTTGGGCAACAGCACCATCCCCTCGCGCACCTCGGCCGCCCAGGCCGCCTCCAGCGACCCCAATCGCCGCCAGACCGCCCATTGCACCACGGGCTCCTGGCTCCACGCCGCCCCCTCCAGACAGCGCCAATGCTCCTCGGGCGCGGCCCGGTCGCCCCGGCACTGCGCACACAGCAATATCGCGCCCGCAGGCGGCAACTCCACCCCGCCCAAAGCCCGATCCGCCCCGCAAAACTCGCAAACGCCGCCGCTGCGGGCCATCAACTCGTCCAATGTCATCCAATGACCCCCCGTTTCGCCCCGCCCTATCCGCCCCACCCCTTGGCCGCAAGGCCGCCTGACGCCAAAGAAAAAAGCCTGACCCGCATTTTTCCCCTTGCAGGCCCGCCCGCCCCCGCCTAAATCCGGCCCACCGAAACGGAGTGCGGGCGTAGCTCAGGGGTAGAGCATAACCTTGCCAAGGTTAGGGTCGAGGGTTCGAATCCCTTCGCCCGCTCCAGTCAAAAAGGCCGTGCCGCAGGGCGCGGCCTTTTGTCTCTTCGGGGGTGCAGGATGAGTTGGGATTTGGTCGTTTTCGCAGCAGGTACGCCCAAGGCAGTCGACGCCGATGGACTAGCCTCTTTTGAACCTGGTTGGACCCCGTTCCCCTTGGGCAGCCTGACAGAGATTCAGAGACAGGTCACCGCAGCCCTGCCGCAATCCAAATGGCTCGAAGACCGCTGGGGCCAGTATCAAGACGCCGATTGCTCGATGGAGTTCAACCTTGGCTCCGAGGATCCCGTGACATCCTTGATGATTCACGCCCGGGGCTTTGCCATCCACGCCGTGCTGCATCTGATCGCGGTCAGCGGCTGGGTCGCCCTGGATACGACCACCGGCACCTGGATGGATGACAAATCCAGCGCCGGTGCCGGGGCTCAGCAGGTTGACGCCTTCCTGTCCGCCGCCGTTGATCTGGCCAACCCGCCCCGCAAACCCAGCCTGTGGGACCGCCTTCTGGGCCGGACAACGGCATCAGAAGGGGTTAAAATGTGGTTAATGAAAAACCACAACCCCTTGGTATCAAACAACAATCCAAAGTGTCCACATGTGGACGCTCTACCGGGCCGCCAACCACTCCCTCTGCCGCTTCTCCTGAAACGCCCCACCGCCCTCGTGGTCATTATAGGTATAGACGGCCATTTCCTTGGCCCCGGCATAGGAATTGAACGCCCCGTAAACCGACGAGGGCGGGCAGATCGTGTCCATCAATGCCACCGAAAACAACGCAGGCGCCGTGGCCCGGGCGGCAAAATGAACCCCATCAAAATAGTTCACGGTCGCCAGCGCCACCTCCGCCTTGTCCCGATGAACCGCCAGATAGCGGGCAATCTCCAGATAAGGGTCGCGTGAGGCGACCACGATCGACCGGGCAAAATCACACAGGTAAGGCACGTCCGGCATGACGCCCCACAACCCCGGGGCCAGCCCCGCCACGGCCAGCGAAATGCCGCCCCCCTGACTGCCGCCACAGACCGCCACACGCTCGATGCCCGGAAAACTCCGCGCCGCCTCCACCGCCCTGACCGCGTCCGAATAGACCCGGCGATAGAAATACGTCTCCTTCGCCCCGATCCCCTTGGTCATGAAGCCCGACTGCGCCGGATCCGACCCCACCGGATCCGCCGTCGCCCCCCCCGGCC
>CAMDHB010000081.1 GCA_945897655.1 Pseudorhodobacter antarcticus | reverse complement strand
GATCCAGATCGCGTCATACAGCGCCTGCGTTTCCGCATCGCACACGGTGATGAAACTGCCCGGTGCCGCATCGGCAGGCGGGTTGGTTTCGGGGCTGTTCTTGATCTCGTCCAGCAGGAACGGCTCGACCCCGGTCACACCCGAACTATAGGCGGCATAGTTGGTGACCGCGGCCGCGTTCTCGGGATCAAGCAGGAAGTTCATGAATTTCAGCGCGTTGTCCCGGTTGGGTGCGTCCTTCAGCAGAACGACGTTGTCCATCCAGACCACGTGCCCTTCCTTGGGATAGACGTACTGAATATTGGCCCCCTCAGCCTTGGCCTTGGCGGCAAAGCCGTTATAGATCATGCCCGCCGAGGCATCGCCCGACACCAGCACATCCTTGGCCGTATCCGACCCAAAGCTGGCCCAGTTCGCCTTGGCCGCCACCAGCATGTCCGACAGCGCCTTCAACTGCGCCTTGTCGGTGCTGCACTGGGGAATGCCCAGATAAAGCGACCCCAGCACCAGAACCTCGCCCTGGCTGTCCAGCACGTTGATCTTGCCCTTCAACTCCTCCGGCGGGTTGAAGATTGTCGACAGCGAACTGATGTCGCCCGAATAGGCATCCAGATTGACGGCAAAGGAAGTCGACCCCCACTGATACGGGATCGACGATTGCCGACCCGGATCGAACGGCACATCCATCCACTGCGGGGCGATGTTGCCAAAGTTGGCCAGGTCAGCGGGGGCAAAGGTGTCCAAGAGCCCCTCACCCGCCATGATGGCCACCATGTAATCGCCCGGCACTGCCACGTCATACTGCCCCATCTTGCCCGCCTTCAGGCTGGCCAGCATCGCCTCGTTGCTGTCATAGGTGTCCATCGTCACCGTGATGCCGGTTTCAGCCGAGAATTTGTCCAGCAATTCCTGCGGGATGTATTCAAACCAGTGATAGATCGAAAGATTGCCCTCGGCCTGTGCGGCCCCGGCCAGCAGGCACAGGGCTGATGTAGCAGTCAGAAAACGTGTCATGCGAAGTCTCCTTGTTGGGTTGTGTTAGCCCGAAGTGACCGGTCGGCCCTTGCGGTTGATGAGGTAGGATAATGTCACAAACAGGATCGAGACGGCCAGCATCATCGTGGATATCGCCATGATCCCCGGCTTGATGCCCTGCTTGACCGACCCGTAAATCGCCGTGGGCAGCGTCTCCATCCCCGCCCCCTTGACGAAGTTGGTTATGATGAAATCATCCAGACTGATGATGAACGCGAGCAGCGCCCCCGATATGACCCCCGGCGCCATCAGCGGCAGCAACACCAGAAAGAACGCCTGCGCCCGGGTGGCATACAGGTCCCGCGCCGCCGCCTCATAACTGCCGTCGATGCCCTGCAACCGGGCCGCGATGGGCAGATAGGCAAAGGGGATGCAGAAGGTGATATGGGCGATCAGGATGGTCAGATACCCGGTCTGAAAGCTGATCATGGTGAAAAAGATCAGGGTTGAGACGGCGATGACAATTTCAGGCACCATCAGCGGCAGGTTGATCAGCGCGAAGGTCAGCGACCGCCCCCGAAACGCCCCCGCCCGCAACATGGCCAGCGCCGCCGCCGTGGCAATCACCGTCGAAATGCCGGATGCCAGCACCGCAATCGTCAACGAATTCCACGCCGCCGCCTTGAACCTTGGTGCATCAGGCCCGGTAAACACCTCGCCGTACCACCGAAGCGAAAACCCACCCCAATTGGTGATCGAGGTGGAGGCGTTGAAGGAATAGATCATCACCACAATCAGCGGCACATAGAGGATCGTCAGGCACAGCACCGCCACGCCCGCAAACCCCGGATAATGCCGCACCGACCGCAGCGCCATCAGCGCACCTCGCTTTTGGAGGCGTTGCGGGCGTACAAAAGCAGCAGGATCAGAACCAAACTCATCAGGATCATCGACACCGCCGCCCCAAAGGGCCAGTTGCCCAGTGACTTCTTGAACTGCTCCTCGATCAGCGAGCCGATCATGAAATTCTTGGCCCCGCCCAACAGGTTCGGCGCCAGAAACGCCCCGAGCGATGGCACGAACACCAACAGGCACCCCGCAATGATGCCCGGCTTCACAATCGGCAACACAATCTCGCGCAGCGTGGTCCAGCGGCTGGCATAAAGGTCAGCTGCCGCCTCAGACAGGGCAAAGTTATAGCGTTCGACGGCGGCATAGATCGGCAGCACCATGAACGGCAGATAGCTGTAAAACAGCCCCAACTGCACCGCGAAATTGGTGTTGATCATCGCCAACGGCTCCGAAATCACCCCCAACGCCAATAACCCCTCATTCAGCGGCCCGTTTTCGCGGATCAAAAAGCGCAGCGATACCGTGCGGATCAGCAGGTTCACCCAATAGGGCACCGTGATCAGGAACAGCCACACCCCCCGCGTCGCCACAGGCCGTGTCGCGATGAACCATGCCGTCGGAAAGCCGATGGCCAGACACAGCGCTGTCGCCACCAGCGCCTGCACGATCGACCGCCAGAACACCGCGATATAGGTCCATTCCAGCGTCGCAGGCTCGTCGCCAAACAGCCCCCGGTTGACGAAAAACTGGTCATAGGCCGCCAGCGAAAATTCCCAGATCACACCGCCGCGCATTTCCTTGGTCAAAAAGGAATAAACGGCCATCAACAGCACGGGCAGCAACAGGAAGATGCCGATCATCGCCCAGGTTGGCAGCAACAACTGCACGCGGATGTTGCGAAAACTCGCCTCGCCCTGCGGTGCGTTTGTGCCCGGACCTGCCATCAGTCGGCCAACAGGCGCGCCGCGCCCTCCTCCAGATGCAGACCCACGCGCGTGCCTGGGGCTGGCACCTGAACCCGCGCCGCGTTCTGGATCCGCAACTGCATGTCGGCCCCACCGTCCAGCCGCACCATCACCTGCAAATCAGTGCCCAGATAGACGATATTCTGCACCGTCGCCTCCAACCCCGACCCCACCGGAACCAGCGTCATCCGTTCCGGCCTTATCGACAGATGATGCCGCCCCGCCTCGGCCGTCGCACTGGGGCAGGTGATCTGAAACCCGCCCGGCAAGACGACCTGCGCCTGACCGTCCACAATCGCGGCCACGTCAACCTCCAGCAAATTCGTCTCACCAATGAAATCAGCGACAAAGCGGTTGACCGGTGCCTCATAAATCTCGCGCGGGGTGCCGATCTGCTGCACCTGACCCGCGCGCATCACCGCGATGCGGTTCGACATCGTCAGCGCCTCTTCCTGATCATGGGTCACGAAGATGAAGGTAATCCCGGTGTCCTGCTGCAGCTGCTTCAACTCCAACCGCATCGCCTGACGCAGCTTCAGATCCAGCGCCGACAGCGGTTCGTCCAGCAACAACACCTTGGGCTGCGGCGCCAACGCCCGGGCCAGTGCCACCCGCTGCTGCTGACCGCCCGACAGTTGCGCCGGGGCGCGGTTGGCGAAATCGGACAGATGCACCATTTCCAGCATCTCGCCCGCCCGCTTCGTCCGGCTGGGCGCGTCCATGCCCTTCATCTTCAGCCCAAAGGCGACGTTCTCCAGAACCGACATATGCGGAAACAGCGCGTACTGCTGAAACACCGTGTTCACCGGGCGCTGGTTCGGTTCCAGATTGGCGATGTTCTGGCCAAAGAGCAGAATTTCCCCCTCGGTCACCGTCTCAAACCCCGCAATCAGGCGCAGCAGAGTGGTCTTGCCACAGCCCGACGGCCCCAGCAGCGTGAAAAACTCGTTATCCTCGATCGACAGCGACACGCGCTGCAGCGCCGTAAATGTGCCAAAAACCTTGGCCACGCCCCGGATATCGACTGCACCACTCATCTAACGGCCACTACCCCCGGGATCAATCGGGCCAAAGCCCGCACGCCTCAAACGGCATGCCTTCACTGCAGCGTGGCCCGATTTTTCCATTTGGTCAATGCGATTGGCCCGCCCTCACGATTCGGGTTCTTCAACTGCCGGGTTCTGTCGCGGCGAAACAGCGGAAAAAACCGTCACCAGCACCACGATTGCGGGAATTTCGGGCGATCTGGCAAAACAGGCCCCAGGTGCGTTCTGACAAACGCCTTGTCATCGGCAAAGCACAGGCCAAATGCCCGCCGCAGCCCAAACACATCAAGAAAATCACTTGTGTTTTCGGGTGGTTGGTGGAGCCAGGGAGGATCGAACTCCCGACCTCTTGAATGCCATTCAAGCGCTCTCCCATCTGAGCTATGACCCCATTTCAGCCATCAGGCGTTTCCGCCTCATCAACCTCAACACCGCTGGGCGCGTTGTGGAGCGGTGTTTAGGGGCGGCTGCGGGCAGGCGCAAGTGGAAAACGCACGTTGCCTGCGCACAATGCGCCCGGCACTCACTCGGCAGCCCGGATCAGCCCCGGCCTGCCCGACAACCCGACACCGGGCTGCAACACCGCATCCCGCAGCGCCATCCCGATGGGCCAGGGCCCATGCCCCGAGGCGCGGTCCACATGGCCCGCCTGCCCCAGATCAATCACGCGGGCACCCCAGGCCCGGGCCAGCGCGCGGCCGGTGTCCATGCCCATGACCGGGTCGTTCTGCGACAGGGCGGCAAGGGCGGGCACGGGCAGGGGCCTTTGGCTCAACGGGGCAAAGCGGTGCAGGCGCGGGTGCAGGCCTGGGTCCGCCGGGGCCACAAGCAGGGCCCCCGCCACCGGCAGACCCGGCCATTCCGCCAGAACCTGCGCCATCAGGATCGCCCCCAGCGAGTGCCCAACCAAAACCGCACCGGGGTTGGCCAGCACCGCCTCGGCCAGTTCCACGGCCATTGCCGCCGGAACCGGGTCGCCCAGATCGGTGAACTGCACCGCCACGGCCGCCGCGTCCTGCTCCAGCCACCATTGCATCCAATGGCCGTCTCCCGTCCCCTCAAGCCCCGGAACCAGCAAGGTCGTGCCCACCATCGCCTCCCGCCTGTTCACGCGCAGTTGGCCTGCGCAGGATCAATATAACGCTAATCCCGATGGATACAATCGTGTATCGTCACATAAAACAACCCGGCGCATCTCCAAGACACGCCGGGCTACCGTGATCACACGTGATCTTACTCTTCGTCGCCCGCGACTTCGGTCAGCTCGTCCAGCGAAACCGTGTCATCAGCATCTTCTTCCAGCAGCTCATCGTCCAGCTCGGCATCATCGGCCGCGCCGGGCGTCAGCAGCTCTTCATCGCCGTCCAGGTCGTCGACAAGCACGTCATCGTCCTTCTCAGGGGCGACGCGCGCAATCACCGATGCCTGCATCTTGCGACGCGCGCTTTCGATATCCACCACTTCGCCGGTATAGGGGCTGACGATTGGGGTTTTGTTCAGGTCGTAGAAGCGTTTGCCGGTGGTTGGGCAGGTGCGCTTCGTGCCCCATTCAAGCTTGGGCATGTCAATCCTTCAGGGCTGTTTGCCAGTAAGCGGCTGCCTTGCCATACCTCGCGGCGGGTGTCAAAGGCTTTTCATGACCCCCCGCTCCCGGTTGCACCCACCCGCCAACCCGCTATTCTGTGCCAAACCTTTCTGAGGCCCCATGCCCACCCTTCCCGGCCCCCCACCTGTCGAGATCACCCTGCGCCGCTCGGCCCGGTCCACGCGGTTTTCCCTGCGTGTGTCGCAACTTGACGGGCGTGTGACCCTGTCCATGCCGCTGCGCGCCCGCGAACGCGACGCGATGGAATTTGCGCTGGGCCACGAATCCTGGGTCCGCGCCGCCCTCGCCAGACGCCCGACGCAATCCCTGTTGCGCATGGGCGACACCGTGCTGGTCGAGGGGCGGCTCCTGACCCTTGCTCCCGGCACCACGCGCAGCCCGGTCATCGCAGGCGATTCGCTCCTCTTGCCCGGTGACCCCGCACAGGCCGCCACCCGCACCGCCGCCTACCTCAAGACCCTCGCCCGTGACCGCCTTGCCGCCGCCTCTGACCACTATGCCGCCCAGATCGGCCGCAAGGTCACCCGCATCACCCTGCGCGACACCCGCTCGCGCTGGGGCTCTTGCGCCCATGACGGGGCGCTGATGTATTCGTGGCGGCTGATCATGGCTCCGCCTCCGGTGCTGACCTATGTCGCCGCACATGAGGTGGCGCATATGGTTGAGATGAACCATTCCGACGCCTTCTGGGACGTCGTCAACCGGCTTTATCCCGGCTGGCAGGCCCAACGCAAATGGCTCCACGCCCACGGCCGCGAACTGCACGCCTATCAGTTCTGACCCTATCACTCGGGTCCAGATATCCTCACACGGGCAGCCCCCTTGACCCCACGCCCCCCCGGTGCTTCCCTTCCCCCATGCCCATTATCCCCCGCCTCGCCGACCCCACCGCCCCCGCGCATGAACGGCTCTACCGGTCCTTGCGCCAACAGGTCATGCATGGCGAACTGGCCCCCGGGCATGCCATCACGCTGCGCGGCCTTGCCACCCAATACAACGTCTCGATGACCCCGGCCCGCGAGGCCGTCCGCCGCCTCGCCGCCGAGGGGGCGCTGACGATCTCCTCCTCCGGCCGTGTATCGACCCCCGAGCTTTCCCCCGAACGCATCGAAGAACTCGCCGCCCTCCGCGCCCTGATCGAGCCTGAAATGGCCTCCCGCGCCCTGCCCCGCGCCCATTTCGCCCTGATCGACCGGCTGGCCGCCATCAACGCCCTGAACCAGGACGCCGCGATGACCCACAACGCCGTGGCCTATATCCGCACCAATCTGGAATTTCACCGCACCCTCTATCTGCGCGCCCAAACACCCGCGATGCTGGCCATCTGCGAAACCGTCTGGCTGCAACTTGGCCCCACCATGCGCGCCCTGTACGACCGCCTGAAACGCCGCGACGTGCCGCAACATCACCGCATGATCCTGGCCGCGCTGAAAGCGGGGGATGAGCCTGGCCTCAGGCTCGCCGTGCGCACCGACGTGACGCAGGGGCTGCGGCATCTGGCCGGTTAGGCAGGTTGCGCGGTATTGCCCGTGTTGCATCAGGCCTGCGCCCCAAAACCGCCCCAATCGCGGCCTTTTCCTTGGCTGATGGGTGCTGCATAGCTTGCGCAACCCGCTCTGAAAGATGGCCAGATGTCCACACGATCCTCAACCGATGCCAGCCAGCCCTATGAGGGCTACCGCACGCGCGGCCGCTTTGGCTCGCTCGACGGTCTGCGCTTTCTCTGCATCGCCGCAGTCCTGTGGCATCACAGCCCCGTCCTGGGCACGATCGCTGACCCAGCCATAATCCTGCTGCGGGGTTTCCTCGGTGTGGACTTCTTCTTTGTCCTCAGCGGGTTCCTGATCACCACCCTTTTGCTGCGTGAAGAGCGGCGGGATGGGTCCTTCTCCCTCGCCGGCTTTTACATCCGCCGCGCGAGACGCATCTTGCCGGTGTATTTCTTCGTCGTGGCCCTTGCAGCGGGTTGGTTCATCCTGGTCAAGGGCGAAACCCGCTATCTGCAGGCGCTGCCTGCCTATATCTTCTTCCTCGCAAATTTCCTGACCGAACCCATCCCGCTCCTCGCGCCCACATGGTCCTTGGCGGTTGAGGAGCAGTATTACCTCGTCTGGCCCCTTTTGCTGATGATCCTGCCCCGCCCGGCGATCCTGCCCGTGCTGGCGGGTCTGATCGTGATCAATGTCATGGGCATCATGGGCGGCTTTGCCCCCCTTGGGATACGGGCCTTTGACTGGGGGCCATTCACCTTTGCCCTGCCCAACGCCACCTATGCGCCCATCCTGATCGGGTCAGTTCTGGCAATCCTGATGCAGAACCCCGGCGCTTTCGCCACCCTCTACCGCCTGTTCGGCCACCGCTGGTCCGCGCCTGTCCTGCTGGCACTGGTTGCGCTGCTGGCCGCCATCCTGCCCGCCGATCTGCGCGGGCTACCCAACCTTGCCTTGCATCTGACCATGGCCGCCGCTCTGGCCAGCCTGACGCTGCGCGAGGATAATGGCCTCGCCCCCCTCCTCCAGTGGCGCCCTCTCGCCCGGGTGGGCGAGACGAGCTATGGCATCTACCTTTACCACCTGATCACGCTGCATGTGGCCAATCTGGTGCTGGGCAGGCTGGGCGTTGACAGCGTCTGGATCATCGCGATCGTCTATGCCCTGCTCTCCGTCGCCGTCGCCGAAATCAGCTTCCGTACGCTGGAAGCCTGGTTCCGCCCCTCAAAACCCCGCGCGCACCAGGCGCGCCTCAGCCGCCACCCTCAACCGGAGCCACCGGAGCCACCGGAGTAGGCGCGGTCAATATCCCGTTCCGCCAAACCCCCTCGCTCAACTGCCCCGCCTTGTAGGTCAGCTTGCCCTGCCCCTCGCGCTTGCCAGCCACAAAGGTGCCTTCGTAAATGTCGCCCCCCGGATAGGTCGCAACCCCCTGCCCTTCGATCACCCCGGCCTTCCAGTCGCCGATGTAGGTAAAGCCGTCGGGTACGGTCAGCGACCCCTTGCCCTCACGCAAGCCCGCCACGAACTGACCGGTATAAACCGTGCCATCGGCATAGGTCGCCATGCCCTCGCCCTCGCGCTGCCCGGCCTTCCATTTGCCGGTATAGGTGTAACCGTCCGGATAGGTCATCACACCCCGCCCCTCGGGCTTGGCCGCGACAAAATCGCCCTCATAGACCAACCCGCTGGCGTAAACCGCCCGGCCCTTGCCCGCGATGCCACCGGCCACCCAGGTGCCCTCATAGGTCGATTTGTCGGCATAGGTGATGCGGCCCTGACCATGCGGCAGATCGTCCTTGAACGCCCCCTCATAGACCGACCCGTCCGGATAGGTCATCGCCCCCTGCCCCTCCATCCGGCCCGCGACCCAAGCCCCCTCATAACGCGTGCCATCCTTGGCGGTGAAGGCACCCTTGCCCTGACGCCGGTCTTCCTTGAAATCGCCCAGATAGCTGTCGCCATTGCCATAGGTGACCTGGCCCGACCCATCGCGTTCACCGTCCACAAAGCTGCCCTCATAGACATCGCCATTGGGCTGGGTCAGCTTGCCGATGCCGTTGATCTGGCCATCCTGCCACATCCCCTCATAGGTCAAGCCGTCCGGCATGATCAGCTTGCCCATCCCAACCCGCTTGCCCGCCTTCAACGCGCCGTCATAGACCGTGCCATCGGCATAGGTGATGCGGCCTGTGCCCTCCTTGACCCCGGCCACCCAGTCGCCCTCGTACCGCGTGCCGGTCTGTTCGACCATCACGCCACGGCCCTGATGCTTGCCGTCCACAAAGGCGCCCGTATAGACCGACCCGTTGGCATAGGCTGCCACACCCTCACCCGTCATCGCCCCCGCCGTCCAGGTGCCCTCATAAGTGCCGCCATCGGGGAAAGTGATCTTGCCCGTGCCAACCGGCTTGCCCTTGTCAAACTCGCCTTCATAGACCGAGCCATTGGGATAGCGCGCCACCCCCTTGCCCTTGATCTCGCCCTCAACCCAGTCGCCCGTGTAGGAATAGCCGTTGGGCAGGGTATAGGTCCCGGTCCCGTCCTGCCGGCCGTTCTTGAAGGTGCCCTCATACACCGACCCATCATCGTATTGCTTGGTCACAACCTCTTGCGCAGCAACACCGCCTGCCAGCGCCAACACCAAAACCAGTGCCGATAGTCCGATACGTCCGCCCTGCATGCCGTGCATCCTTCGCTCTTTGGCCGCGAACCTAACCGCCGCCCCCCGGCCTGACAAGCGCCGTGGACCCAGTCAGGCTTTCCCTCGCCGTTCAACCTGCTAGAACCAACCTGACAGCACCCCGAGGATCCCTCATGGCCCAGACCTTTCGCCTGACACTGGCGCAACTGAACCCGACCCTTGGGGCAATTGCCGCCAATGCAGCCCTTGCCAAACGCACCTGGGACGAAGGCCGCGCAGCCGGTGCCCAGATGGTCGCGTTGACCGAGATGTTTATCACCGGCTATCAGACCCAGGACCTGATCCTGAAACCCGCCTTCGTGGCCCATGCCATCACCGCAATCGAGGATCTGGCCCGCGCCTGTGCCGATGGTCCCGCCCTTGGCATCGGCGGCCCCCATGTGAAAGAGGGCAAGCTTTACAACGGCTACTACGTGCTGGAAGCCGGCCGCATCGCCGCCGTTGTCCTGAAACACGAACTGCCCAATGGCGGCGTCTTTGACGAAAAGCGCATCTTCGCGGCGGCTGACATCCACGGCCCCTATCGCGTGGGCCCCCTGCGCATCGGCACGCCGATTTGCGAAGACGCCTGGCATTCTGAGGTCTGCGAAACCCTGATGGAAACCGGGGCCGAGATTTTGCTCGTCCCCAACGGCTCCCCCTATCATCGCGGCAAACCCGCCGTCCGCACCAACCTGATGGTCGCCCGGGTGGTCGAAACCGGCCTGCCGCTGGTGTACCTCAACATGGTCGGCGGGCAGGATGATCAGGTGTTTGACGGCGCCTCCTTCGTGCTGAACCCCGGCGGCGCGCTGGCCCTGCAACTGCCGCAGTTTGAGCCTTGCGTGACCCATGTCGATTTCACCGAAACCCCCGATGGCTGGCGCGCCCTGCCGGGCCGCATGGACCTGCTGCCCAATTCGCATGAGGCTGACTATCACGCGATGGTCCTGTCCTTGCGCGATTACCTTGGCAAGACCGGCTTTGCCAAAGTGCTCCTTGGCCTCTCCGGCGGCGTCGACTCCGCCCTGGTGGCCGCCATCGCCGCCGATGCCATCGGGGCCGCCAATGTCCGCTGCGTGATGCTGCCCTCCGCCTATACCTCGGCCCATTCGCTGGAGGATGCCGCCGCCGTCGCCCATGCCCTTGGCTGCCGACTGGACACCGTGCCCATCACCGGCCCGCAGGACGCCGTGGGTGCGGCGCTGGGCCCCCTGTTCGAAGGCACCCTGCCCGGCCTGACCGAAGAAAACATCCAGTCCCGCCTGCGCGGCCTCCTCTTGATGGCGCTGTCCAACAAGTTTGGCGAAATGCTGCTGACCACTGGCAACAAATCCGAAATGGCCGTCGGCTATTGCACGATCTATGGCGACATGAATGGCGGCTACAACCCGCTGAAAGACCTGTACAAGACCCGCGTGTTCGATGCCTGCCGCTGGCGCAACGCAAATCACCGCCCCTGGATGATGGGCCCTGCGGGTGAGGTGATCCGCCCCCGCGTCATCGAAAAGC
>CAMDHB010000080.1 GCA_945897655.1 Pseudorhodobacter antarcticus | reverse complement strand
GATGCGCTGGGTGTCGGTGGGCAGGCCCGCATCTGTATTGGCCAGCCCCGCCTCAAACACATCGGCGATCAGCAGCGCCTCCAGCTTCAGCCCGTTTTCCCGTTGCAATACCAGCGTGTCGCGGAACGGGTTCATGAACAGCACCCCCGCGACCAGAATGACCAGCGCCATCAGGTTGAAGATGATGATCTTGCGCGCCAGCGGCGAGTGGTTCAGCGCCACCAGCGACCGACGCCTGTAGCCATCGCGCAGCGACACCTCGGCCATGCTTTCGGGCGAGACCCAATCCTCGCCCAGCAGCACCTCACCCGAGTTCTGTTTGCGCTTCTGCGCCATGTCGATCTGCGGTATCGCTGTCATTCTTCGTTGTAACGATAGCCAATGCCGTACAACGTCTCGATCGCCGAGAAGGTGTCGTCCACCTGACGCATCTTCTTGCGCAGGCGCTTGATATGGCTGTCGATGGTGCGGTCATCGACATAGACCTGATCGTCATAGGCCACGTCCATCAACTGATCGCGGCTTTTCACGAAACCGGGCCGCTGCGCGAGCGCCTGCAGCAGCATGAATTCGGTGACGGTCAGCGAGACATCGGCACCCTTCCAGCTGACCGAATGGCGCAATGGGTCCATCCGCAGATTGCCCCGTTCCATGATCTTGGTTTCTTCGGTAACCGCAACCTCACCGGTCGAAATCGCATCCTGACGGCGCAGCAAGGACCGGATCCGTTCCACCAGCAGGCGCTGGCTGAACGGCTTCTTGACATAGTCGTCAGCCCCCATCCGCAGGCCCAGAACCTCGTCAATCTCATCATCCTTGGAGGTGAGAAAGATCACCGGCATCGTGGTTTTCTGCCGCAGGCGTTGCAGCAGGTCCATGCCATCCATCCGGGGCATCTTGATGTCCAGAACGGCCATATCCGGCATCCGCCGGTTAAAGGCATCAAGCGCCGATTGGCCGTCATTAAATGTCTCGACCTCAAACCCCTCGGCTTCCAAAGTCATCGAAACCGACGTCAGGATATTCCTGTCGTCGTCCACAAGGGCGATCCTTGCCATATTGGGCTATCCTATTCTGCTCGGTTTGCCTTATTTTCCTGCATGATCTGTTGTCCGGCCCCAGGAATCAACCAAAAAGTGCGAATCACCTTGGCTACGGACTCTCATCAGGTGCGAAAAACCCAAAGGAATGACTAATTTGCCGCAGTAGCGGGTATTGCCCCTATTTGGTTGCGCTAACTTGGGACTGGTTGCGCTAACGGGACAAAACAACGCTTTTCTCCTTTGAAATCTTGATGTTAAAGAAATTCAGGAAGGCGGCGCGACGCCGTTTTTCGCGAATGCCCCGCCCTTTGGGCCATTCAGTTTTGAACCATTCATTGCCGCCTTTTGCGGCCACAGGAGTGTTGAAAATGACAGATGGACGCGTGAACCCCGCAAAACGGCTGGAAGATCAGGGCATCTTTGGGCTGGGGCGCGTCTATTATAACGACTTGGAGCCCGCCTTGGTTCAAGCCGCCGTTACCCGGGGTGAGGGGCGTTTGGGCCGCGGTGGTGCATTCCTTTGCGCCACGGGGCAATATACCGGTCGCTCGCCCAAGGACAAATTCGTGGTTCGCACCCCTTCGGTTGAACACACGATCTGGTGGGACAATAACGCCGCAATGGCGCCAGATGCCTTTGACCGGCTTTACGCCGACATGCTGGCGCATATGAAGGGCCGCGATTTCTTTGTGCAGGATTTGTACGCCGGGGCCGACCCCATTCACCGTCTGGATGTGCGGATGGTCACCGAACTGGCTTGGCACGGCCTGTTCATCCGCCACCTGCTGCGCCGTCCTGAACGGGCCGAACTGGACACATTCACCCCCGATTGGACCGTCATCAACTGCCCCAGTTTCAAGGCCGATCCGGCCAGGCACAGTTGCCGTTCTGAGACCGTTATCGCGCTGAACTTTGACGCTAAGGTGATCCTGATCGCCAACACCGAATATGCGGGTGAGAACAAGAAGGCGGTGTTCACCCTGCTGAACTACCTTTTGCCCGAAAAGGGTGTGATGGCCATGCATTGCAGCGCCAACCATGCGCCCGGAAACCCGGTGGATACCGCTGTCTTTTTCGGCCTGTCGGGTACGGGCAAAACCACCCTGTCCGCCGACCCCAGCCGCACCCTGATAGGCGATGATGAACACGGCTGGTCCGAACGCGGCACCTTCAATTTTGAAGGCGGGTGTTACGCCAAGACCATCCACCTGTCGCCCGAGGCCGAGCCAGAGATTTACGCCACCACCCACCGTTTCGCGACCGTGGTGGAAAACATGGTCTACGACCCTGAGACGCTGGAACTCGACTTCTCGGATGACAGCCTGACGGCCAACACCCGCTGCGCCTATCCGCTGGACTATATCTCGAATGCTTCCGCATCGGGTTTGGGCGGCCATCCGCGCCATGTCGTGATGCTGACCTGCGATGCCTTTGGCGTGCTGCCGCCGATTGCCCGGCTGACCCCGGCGCAGGCGATGTATCACTTTCTGTCCGGCTTCACCTCCAAAGTGGCGGGAACCGAACGTGGCGTGACCGAACCGCAGCCCACCTTCAGCACCTGTTTCGGCGCCCCCTTCATGCCCCGCCGGCCTGAGGTTTATGGCAAACTGCTGGCCGCCAAGATCGCCAAGCATGGGGCGTCGTGCTGGCTGGTGAACACCGGCTGGACCGGCGGCGCCTATGGCGACGGCAAGCGGATGCCGATCCGGGCAACCCGTGCCCTGCTGGCGGCGGCACTCGACGGCTCGCTGTCCACCGCCCCCTTCCGCCGCGACCCCAACTTTGGGTTCGAGGTTCCGGTTGAGGTGGCGGGCGTGGGCAAGGATCTGCTCGACCCTCGCTCAACCTGGACAGACCCAGCGCAATATGACCGGCAAGCCCAGAAGCTGGTAGGCATGTTCGCCGCCAATTTCGAACAATATCTGCCCTTCATCGACGCCGACGTGAAGGCCTGCGCGATAGGGTAAGGGGCGTCTAGATCTGGACAGTTTTGAAAACTGTTCAGAATCAATGAGTTGATTTCCAGACATTAACCAACTGGAAAGGGTTGGGGTGGCTGCACGCTATCCTGACCCCACACGGTTGCGAACAGCAAATCCGTTGATCTGTTGGCCATCTTCGTTAACATAGCGCCATATTGACCTTTTTTTTGCTGGAGAGTTTTCATGGCCGTTTTCTTCCCCGCGACAAGCACCGGTGCTGGTCCTCGGTTCACCTTCACCGCATCGGGCGATTCGTTGTTCGTGATGCCGACAGTCACGCTGGGTTCGACCACCGGGTCAGTCATCAGTTTCGGCGCGTTCACCGATGTCGAGGTCATGGTGCGCGGAACGCTGGTCAGCGCGGCGACAATTCATCTGCCAACCAACTCGACCTTTACGGTCGCCACTGGTGGCACCTTTGCCAGCTTCGCGGAGGTCGGCTACGCTGGCCTTTGGTTTAATGGCGCGAACAGCGTAGCCCAGATCGACGGCAGTCTCGATGCGCCGGAAGCCGTTGCCATCTACAGCGAAGGCGGCGGCAACACGGTGACTGTGACCGGGACGGTTTCAGGGGGGGCGGGCGCCGTCATTCTGGGGGTGGGCGGCGCAACCAAAGACGTCCTGGTGAATTCTGGCAGTATCCTGGCCGGTTCGGTCGGCGACGCTGTCAATGATGCCCGCAACAACAACGGCGTTTACATCGAGGGCGCCAGCACCAGAGTGATCAATCTGGCGGCTGGCGAGATCACCGCGACGTCATCGGAAGGCGACGGCGTGCGTATCTCGGCCAGCGGCGCATACAGCGTCGTTGAAAATCACGGGACGATCACCGCTTTGTCATTCGGAATCGACATTTACACCACCACGAACCCGCTAGCTTCTTTTTCGGTGATCAACACAGGCGTTATCTCTGGCGGGGCGGGGGCCCTAAATGCCGAGACTTCCATTGGTAACGTTTTTGTCAGGAACAGCGGCCTGATGATCGGCAGCGTCGTCCTGGGCGACGGCGACGACATTTTTGACGGGCGTGACGGCAGCATCGACGGCGGCTGGTACGGATGGGCTGGAGACGACACCTATGATGGGCGAGGCGCTTCGTCGATCTTTGGAGCTATCCTCGGTGATGTCGGCAATGACAAGCTCATGGGCGGTGATGGGGACGAGACTATCTATGGCGAAGATGACCGCGACACGATCACAGGCGGCGGCGGCGATGACCTGCTTTATGGCGGCGCAAGTTATGACAGCCTGTCCGGTGGGGCGGGGAACGACATCCTGTATGGGGGTGCGGGACCGCTGATTGCGCGTGGTGGTGAGGGTGACGACCAGTTCATCATTGACTTTGCTGCGACCGACTTCTTTGTCGCCGGTTATGGCGGGTCGGGCGACGATCTGTTCTATGGCGGCAGCGTCCGCGATGACATTTTTGCCGAGTCGGGTGACGATACCGTCTATGCGGGCCTCGGCAACGATTTTGTGACGGGCGGCGCGGGGGACGACCTGATCGACGGGTCGGACGGCGCGGATACCCTGAATGGTGGCGCGGGGGACGATACCATTCAGCATTTCGCGGGCGACGGCGTTCTGTCGGGCGGGCGCGGGTTTGATCTGCTGTCCGGCGGCGATGGCAATGACCGCATCGACGGCCGCGCCGATGACGACACGCTGGACGGCGGCAAGGGCCGCGACACGCTGTTGGGCGGGTCGGGCAATGACACCCTGATCGGCGGCCAGTCGCGGGATGAGATGACCGGTGGCCTCGGGGCCGATGTGTTTGTGATGGTGTCGACCGGCGATTCCGGGACAACATCGGTATTGCGCGATCTGATCACCGATTTTGCCAGTGGCGCGGACAAGGTTGATCTTGCCCAGATTGATGCCAACGCACTGTTGGGCGGCAATCAGGCGTTTTCCTTTATCGGGTCAGCGGCCTTCAGCGGCGTCTCGGGCCAGTTGCGCTATGCATCGGGCCTGTTGTCTGCCGATACCAACGGCGACAGTCTGGAGGATATGGTGGTCGAGTTTCAGGGTGGGGTCGCGCTGCTGGGCGGCGATATCATCCTGTAGGGGCCTTGGGTTTGGCCCGGGGGCAAACCTTTCCACCTGGTTAATGAAAAACGGCAAGTGCTTGATAGGTAATGATATTTCAAAGTGTCCACATGTGGACGCCTACCAAACTGCCCGGCGGGCCAGGTTCAGCCCGGTCAGAACCAACAGGATCAAGGTCCAGCGGCGGAACCTGGTCTGGTCCAGCCGGTCCTGAATGAAGGTGCCCAAGGTCTGCCCGATCAGGGCAGGAATGACCAGAATGGCCGAAAAGGTCAGCGTCGGCCCGGTCAGCACCCCCGATTGCAGATGGGCCGCAAACAGCACCACCGCACCGATCAGGAACACCACCCCCTGAACCCGAACCACCTCAACCTTGCCCGCCTTGATCGACAGCAGATACACCAACAACGGCGGCCCCCAGACCCCCGATATCCCGCCATAGAGGCCCCCAATCGCCCCCAAAATCCACTCCGCCCGGTTGCGATGCTCCAACTTCAGCGCGAGGTTCACCCCAGCCAGCTGGGCCAGCGCAAAGGCCATGATCGGCAGGCCCAGCATCAGCAGGAACAGATCCTGCGGAATCACATTCACAAACCCGGCCGAGACGACGATAAAGATCACCGTGGCCAGCAGGATGCGCCGGTAGGTCACGACCGTCCCCCAAGCCGCCGCCGCACCCTGCCGGAACGCCTGGCTCAGGTTGGTCACCACAGTGGGCAGGATCAGCCCGGCCAGCGCCACTTCGGGCGGCAGAAAGCTGGAAAAACCGGAAATCATGATCATCGGCATGGCAAACCCGATGGCGCCTTTGACGAAGCCCGCAAAAAAGGTGATGCCCAAGGCGAGGGCGAAATGCAGAATATCCAGACCGCCCACATCATCCTCCACCCGCTGCGGCGCGACCCTAAACCGTTGCGGCGGGAACCGCTAGAGCGCGGAAACCCGGAAATCGTCGGGGATGCTATCGCGCCCCTCCAACACCAGATCCACCATCACCTGCGCCACCTTGGGCGCCATGCCGAAGCCGATCTTGAAGCCGCCATTGGCGATGAAATGCCCCAGCCGCCCGGGCCATTCCCCCAAGACCGGCGCACGGCTGCGGGCACGCGGGCGCAGGGCGGCCCAGCGGTCCAACACGGGCGCACCCTGCAGGGCAGGGACCGCAGCGCAGGCGCGGGCGATCAGGGTGTCCAACTGACTATCGGTCGCTGTCGGGTCGGTCCACGCATGTTCCGAGGTGGAGCCGATGGCGACGGTGCCATCCGAATGGGGGACGATGTGCAGGGTATCGACGAACAATTGCGGCTGGGTCGCAGCATCATACTGCAACAGTGCGGCCTGACCCTTGACGCCTGCACCCACATTGCGGCCCAAAGTCGCCGACAGATCGGCAAGCCCTGCGATCCCGGTCGCCCAGATCGTCGGCTCGTCATCGGGCGCATCGCCGGTGATGACCTGACCCCGCGTGCGGATCGCCTCAACCAATGCCAAAGCGGTCTGGCGCGGGTTGATGCGGGCGGTCAGCGTGTCATGAACGACAAGGCCGGTGGGCGAGGCGGGGTGCCAGTCGCCCGCAGGGCTGGGGATGACGGTCCAGTTGGCGTGATCCTGCCACAGGCTGCGTGCGGTTTCGCTGCGCTGATGGGCAAGGGCCACGGCGGCGGCATCGGCCAGCGGTTGCAGACGGCCGGTGCGGGCGTAACCAGTGGGCAGGCCCGACGCCTCGGACGCAGAGGCAAAGAAGGCTTCCGCCATCAGCAAGCTTTCCAGTTGGAACTGCTTTTTCGGGTTCCAGTTTTCCGGGACATGCGGGGCAAGCGCCCCAACCACCCCTCCACTGGAGCCTGCGCCGATAGCATGGGTCTCGATCAGCCGAACCCGCGCACCACGGCGCACCGCCTCCCATGCGATCGACAGGCCAAAGATGCCGGCCCCGCGTATGGTCAGATCGTGTCTTGCCATTCCAGCCGCCCTTGCTCATGGTCCGCCCGACCATCGGGATAGGGCAAATGACGGGCGTCGAACAGGGTGCGGATCTGGATTGGCGCGACGGGATCATTCCTGTGTCACGCCGCTTCGATGACCCCTATTTCAGCCTGAACAATGGCTTGGCCGAAACGCGGCATGTCTTCTTGGCGGGCAATGATTTGCCGGGGCGGTTTCGCGACGGGTTTCACGTGGCGGAACTGGGGTTCGGGACCGGGCTGAACCTGCTGGCAACTTTGCTGGCCTGTGACGGGCAACTACTTCACTACACCAGTTTCGAGGGCTGGCCGATGACGGCGGATGACATGGCCCGCGCCCTTGCGGCCTTCCCCGAGGCGGCAGCGGTCGCGGGGCCGTTGCTGGACCAATGGGCCACGGGCGCGCGGCGATTTCAACTGGGGACGGTTGAGGTTCAGGTGATCATCGGGGATGTTCAAACGACACTGGCCGAGTGGCCGGGGCAGGCCGTCGCCTGGTATCTGGACGGGTTTTCTCCGGCCAAGAACCCCGAGATGTGGTCGCCCGAGGTCATGGCCGAGGTGGGCCGACACACCGCTAGTGGCGGCACCTTTGCCACTTATACGGCGGCGGGCCATGTGCGGGCATCGCTGACAGCGGCGGGATTTCAGGTTGAGCGGGTCGCCGGGCATGGCACCAAGCGCCACATGACACGGGGGCGCAGATGAGCCGGGGGATGTTGGGCATCGTTCTGATGGTGCTGACGGTGATGACCTTTTCCACGCAGGACGGGTTTTCGCGGCTGTTGGCGGGCAATTACAACACGCTGATGGTTGTGATGGTGCGCTACTGGGTCTTTGGCGCGTTCGTGATGGTTCTGGCCCTGCGGCGACCTGAGGGGTTCCGGGCCGCCGTCACCTCCAAACGGCCCGGGATCGAACTGTTGCGCGCCACGCTGCTGGTGGCCGAGGTGTGCATCATCGTCTACGGCTATACCCTGATCGGGCTGATCAACAGCCATGCCGTCTTTGCGGTCTGCCCCCTGCTGATTGTCGCCCTGTCCGGCCCTGTGCTGGGCGAGCGGATTTCGTGGCAGCGCTGGGCGGCGGTGGGCGCGGGTTGTTTGGGCGTGCTGGTGATCCTGCGGCCGGGGGGAGAAGTGTTCAGCTGGGCCGCACTGCTGCCGCTGATATCCGCCCTGATGTTCGCCACCTATTCGGTGCTGACCCGGCTGACGACCCGCGATGCCCCCTCATTCCCGTCGTTTTTCTGGCCGCCGGTGATTGGCGCGGTGGTGATGACCGTAATCGGCCTGCCGTTCTGGGAGATGGTCACCCCGCGCGACGCCCTGTTCCTGCTGATCTATGGGCTGCTGTCCGTCCTGTCGAACTGGCTGCTGCAAAAGACCTATGAGACGGCCGAGGCAAGCCGGGTCCAGCCCTTTGCCTATTTGCAGATCGTCTTTACCGCCGGAATCGGGATGGTGTTCTTTGGCGAAGAACTGCATCTGCAGGTGGTGGTTGGTGTGGTCATCGTCGTGCTGGCGGGGATCTATGCGCTGATCCAGCAACGCAGACAGGCCGCACCATGACCGAACAGAACACCAAGCGCGGGCTGCTGCTGATGGTGCTGACCACGATGATCTTTTCGTCGCAAGACGGCATCACCAAACACCTGACCGGCAGCTACCCCGTGGCGATGGTGGTGATGCTGCGGTTCTGGTTCTTTGGCGTCGCGGCGCTGATCCTGTCGTCGCGCCGGGCGGGCGGATTGATGGCGGCGGTGCGCACCAAACACCCGTTCTGGCAAAGCTTTCGCGGGGTGCTGGTGGTCGTGCAGATCTGCCTGACCGGCTATACCTTTGCCGTGCTGGGCCTGATCCAGACCCATGCGGTGATGGTCTGCGGGCCGCTGATCATTGCCGCCCTCTCCGGGCCGATCTTGGGCGAGCATGTCGGCTGGCGGCGCTGGCTCGCGATTGCGGTGGGCAGCGTCGGGGTGCTGATCATCCTGCGGCCAGATACCACTGTGTTCACGCCCCTTTCCCTGCTGCCGCTGATCGCGGCGCTGCTGTGGTCGATCTATGTCCTGACCACCCGCTATGTCTCGCGGCAGGATTCGTCGGCCACGTCGTTCCTGTGGACGGGCGTTGCGGGGGCTGTGGCCATCACCGGGCCGGGCCTGTGGTACTGGCAACCGATGACCGGGGCGGACTCGGCCTGGATGCTGGCGCTGTGCATCACCTCGGTCGTGGGGCACTGGCTGCTGATCCGGGCCTATGACCTGGCCGAAGCTTCGGCCTTGCAACCGATGACCTATCTGCAACTGGTCTTCATCTTTGGCTTTGGCGTGTTCCTGTATGGCGAGGAGCTGTTGCCCAACGTCATTTTCGGTGCTGCGCTGGTCGTGGCGGCGGGGCTGTTCACCCTGTGGCGCCAGCATGTTCGCGCCCAGACGATGACGGGCCGCTGACCCTTTCCTTTTCCCCTCCGGGCGCTCATATTGGAATCATTCCAAACTGGGTGCCGACATGATCGCAAGCTTTACCAACCGCCGCCGCTTTGCCGACCTGAGCGAGCAGGAGGTGCTGGCCCTTGCGATATCGTCTGAAGAGGATGACGCCGCCATCTACCGCACCTATGCCCAAACCCTGCGCGGCGATTATCCGGGCTCGGCGGCGGTGTTTGACGGCATGGCGGCCGAGGAGGATGGCCACCGGCAGCGGTTGATTGACCTGTACCGCATGCGGTTTGGTGAGGTTATCCCGTTGATCCGCCGCGAACATGTCGCCGGCTACTATGCCCGCAGCCCGGTCTGGCTGACCCGGAACCTGTCGCTGGAGCGGATAAGGTCCGAAGCCTCGGGGATGGAGCATCAGGCGGAAAAGTTCTACCGCGCCGCCGCCGCTCGCACGACCGACGCCGCAACGCGCAAGCTGCTGGGCGATCTGGCGGCGGCCGAAGCGGGGCACGAGAAAAGCGCCGAGCGGTTGGAGACGTTGCACTTGGGCGGCGAGCAGCGCGATACCGAGGATGCAGGTGCGCGGCGACAGTTCATCCTGACCTGGGTTCAGCCGGGACTGGCGGGGCTGATGGACGGATCGGTGTCCACGCTCGCGCCGATCTTTGCGACGGCCTTTGCGACGCAGGACAGCCATACCACGCTGCTGGTGGGCACGGCGGCGGCGGTCGGGGCGGGCATTTCGATGGGCTTTACCGAAGCAGCCCATGATGACGGGGTGCTGTCGGGGCGCGGCAGTCCGTGGAAGCGCGGCTTTGCCAGCGGGATCATGACAACGGTCGGCGGTCTGGGCCATGCGCTGCCTTATCTGCTGACCGATTTCTGGCTGGCAACCTATCTGGCGATTGCCGTGGTGTTCATTGAATTGTGGGCCATCGTCTGGATTCAGAACCGCTTCATGGAGACGCCCTTGGTGCGCGCCACCTTGCAGGTGGTGGTGGGCGGTGCTTTGGTCTTTGCGGCAGGGGCATTTATCGGGGGTGGCTGATGTACCGCAAGGGTGAGGTTTCCTATCAGGCACTGCCGCTGCCCGACCGGGTGCAGATGCCCCCTGCCGAGGCACTGGCCGCTGCCGAGGCGTTTCGCGATTACATGCGCCGCCGCCATTCGGTGCGCCAGTATTCCCGCGATCCGGTGCCCGAGGCCGTGATCACAGCCTGCATTCAGGCCGCAGGCACGGCGCCGTCCGGGGCCAACCACCAGCCCTGGCATTTCGTGGCCATCGCCGACCCCGCGATGAAATCCCGCATCCGTGCCGAAGCCGAGGAGGAGGAACGCGCTTTCTATTCCGGAGGGGCAGGGGATGAATGGCTGGCGGCTTTGGAGCCGATTGGCACAGGCGTCGACAAGCCCCATCTGACGGACGCGCCCTGGCTGATCGTGGTCTTTGCCCAGCGCTGGGGGGTGACGCAGGACGGGGTGCGGTACAAGCATTACTCTGTGCCCGAAAGCGTGGGGATTGCGACGGGGGTTCTGATCACCGCCCTGCACCATGCCGGGCTGGTCTGTCTGGAACACACGCCGAACCCGATGAAGTTCTTGCCCGCCATGTGCGGGCGGCCTGCGTCGGAAAAGGCGGTCATGATCCTGCCCGTGGGCTATCCTGCCGCAGATGCCATGGTGCCTGCCGTCGCCAAAAGGAAAAAGCCGCTGGATGACATTCTGACGGTGTTTCGCTAGACCCGCGCAGGATGGAGGGTTTCACACCCTCCAGGGGGCCTTGGTCAGGGACCAATGCCCCTCCTCCCGTGG
>CAMDHB010000079.1 GCA_945897655.1 Pseudorhodobacter antarcticus | reverse complement strand
CCGCTAGGTGACGACCGACACTGCACATCACTACTGGAATGACCTCTGGGCAAAATCCGATGCCACCTCGAAATGGGCCAAGGCCGAGCCTGAAGTGGTGGCCCACGCCCAATCCCTGCCCCCCGGCGCCCGTGTACTGGACCTTGGCGCCGGGATCGGGCGGCACGCACTGATGTTGGCTGACATGGGCTTTGCCGTGACAGCCCTTGACGCCGCGCCTGAGGCTTTGGCAGCCATCAAGTCCGCCGCAGGCCCCATGCAGATTGACCTTGTGCAATCCATGATGACCGACCTGCCCTTTGCCGACGCCAGCTTTGACCATGTTCTATCGTGGAACGTCATCTACCATGGGGATGAGGACATCGTGGCCCGCTCCATCGCCGAAATTGCCCGCGTGCTCAGGCCCGGCGGAACTTTCCTTGGCACCATGCTATCCGCCCGCCGCCTGCCCGTGGAACAAGCCAAGGCACCGGGCCGCGAAATCTCGCGCAACACCTGGGTGTTTGAGGGGCCGGGCGACAAGGTGCATCCGCATTATTTCTGCAATGCCCGCGACCTCTTGGCGCTGTTTCAGGGGTTCGAGGTACTGGCGCTGCGGGATCAGATCCACGATACACCCGGCTCATGGCATTGGCACCTGTTGGCAGAGCGGACCGCATGACCGACCCTATCATTTTCGAAGGCGCGCAGGTCATCCTGCCCGACCGGATCGCCGAAGTGTCGGTCCGGATTGAAGGCGGCCTGATCACCGCCCTTGACGGTCCCCGCGACGGCGCGCGTGTGATCAATGCAGCCGGCATGCTTCTGGCACCCGCACTCGTTGATATCCACGGCGATGCCTTTGAACGCCAGATCATGCCACGCCCCGGCGTCACCCTGCCGCTGGAAGCCGCCTTTCTGGAAACCGACCGCCAACTTGCCGCCAACGGCATCGGCACCGCCTATCATGCCCTGACCCTGAGCTGGGAGCCGGGCCTGCGTTCCGTTGAAACCGGCTGGCAAGTGCATGATGTCCTGAACCGCCTTTCGCCCCGCCTGACCGTGGAAAACCGCCTGCAACTGCGCTGGGAAACCTTTTGTGTCGAGGCAATTCCCCTGATTGACGCCGCTCTGCAGGGGCCGCTGACCCCCTCGGTGGCGTTCAATGACCACACCTCCATGGCGCTTTTGCACCCTTCCGTGGCCCTACAAGACCGCCCCTTCGACTTTTCGCCCGACTTCCCGGTGACCGATCTCGACAGCCCGACCTTTGCCGCCAAGATGGCCGAACGCGCGAAACGCTCCCACATGTCGGTTGCGGACTATGTCGACCTGATCCGGACAGTCTGGCAGCGGCGTCCGCAGGTCCGGGACTGGGTGGATGAGGTGGCTGCGAAAGGAAATGCTGGGGGTGCGCCCATGCTCAGCCATGACGACACTCAAACCACCATTCGCCGCCATTACCGCGATCTGGGCGCCCGGATTTCCGAGTTTCCGATGAACCGGCGCACGGCCGAGTTTGCGCGTGAGGGCGGCGATGCCATCGTACTTGGCGCGCCCAACGCCGCTCGGGGGGGCAGCCATCTGGGCTCGATCGGTGCGGGGGACATGATCCGCGCAGGCCTGTGCGATGTACTGGCGTCAGACTACTACTATCCGTCGTTGCTGAACGCCGTCGCACGACTGCGCGCCGATCATGTGGGTCCGCTCGAATCCCTCTGGCCCCTGGTTTCTGGCAATTCGGCAAAGGCATCGGGCCTGCGGGATCGCGGTGAAATTGCCCCGGGCCTGCGCGCTGACCTTGTCCTGGTCGAATGGCCCGAAGGTCAGTTGCCCGTCATTCGCCAAACCTGGGTCGGCGGGCGCTGTGCCTATTCGGCAATTCCGCAGGGCTGAGGTTTCGGCCTGGGGGCTGCAAAATCCGTCCCCACCGCACCGGCCAAGCGGTGGTCAACGCGCAAAATCGTACCATATGTCGGTCAACTCAGGACCCGACACCATGCCACCCATGCGCAAGAAATCCGACCTTCCGACAAAGACCTGCGTGGTCTGTGGCCTGCCCTTCGCTTGGCGCAAGAAATGGGCGCGGGACTGGGATCATGTCACCCATTGTTCGGACCGGTGCCGCAACAGCGCCAAAACCAACCGCCCAAGACCGGTCAAATGAAGACCCTTCGCCTGATCCTGGGCGACCAGTTGACCCGCAACCTGTCATCCCTGTCGGATCTGGACCCCGCCCACGATGTCGTCTTGATGGTCGAGGTTGCTGCCGAGGCGCGCTATGTCCCCCACCACAAACAGAAAATCGCCTTCCTGCTGTCGGCGATGCGCCATTTTGCCCAAGACCTGCTGGCCGAAGGCATCCAGGTCGATTACGTCAAACTGGACGACCCCGCCAACAGCCACAGCTTTACCGGCGAACTGACCCGGGCCGTTGCCCGCCACAGGCCACACTCGGTTGTGGTCACCGAACCCGGCGAATGGCGCATCTGGCAGATGATGCAAGACTGGGATCTGGGCTGCCCTGTCGATATCCGCCCCGATGACCGTTTCTTCTGCGCGCGCGGCGAGTTTGCTGCCCTGACCCACGCGCGCAAGACCGGTCGGCTGGAATTCCTTTACCGCGAAATGCGCCGCCGCGCCCGGATTCTGATGCGCGACGATGGGCCCGAAGGCGGTCAGTGGAACTTTGACCCTGAAAACCGCAAATCCCTGCCCCGTGGCCACCGGCCCCCTGCCCGCACCCGCTTTGCCCCCGACGCCACCACGCACGAGGTGCTGACCCTGGTCGCCACCCACTTTGGCCACCATTTCGGCGATCTGGAACCCTTCGGCTGGGCCGTCACCCGCGCTGACGCCCTGCGCGCACTGGATCATTTCATCACCGATTGCCTGCCCAGCTTTGGCGATTACCAAGATGCGATGAAGACGGGCGAGGATCTTCTGTACCACAGTCTGATCTCCCCCTACCTCAACTGCGGCCTTCTGATACCGCGCGAGGTCTGCGCCCGGGCCGAACGCGCCTTTCACTCCGGTGCCGCGCCAATAAACGCGGTGGAAGGTTTCATCCGCCAGATCCTTGGCTGGCGCGAGTTTGTGCGGGGCATCTACTGGGCAGAAATGCCCGGATACGCCCAGACCAATTACTTGAACGCCACCCGCGACCTGCCTGCGCTATATTGGACCGGCCAGACCCTGATGCACTGCATGGAAGAATGCATCGGCACCACCCGCCGCCACGCCTATGCCCATCACATCCAGCGGCTGATGGTGACAGGCAACTTTGCCCTGCTGATCGGTGTCGCCCCTGCCCAGATCGAGGAATGGTATCTGGCCGTCTACGCCGATGCCTATGAATGGGTTGAACTGCCCAATGTCCACGGCATGGTCATGCACGCGGATGGCGGTCGGCTGGGGTCCAAACCCTATGCCGCCTCGGGGGCCTACATCGACCGGATGTCGGATTACTGCAAAGGCTGCGCCTATGACCCCAAGGTCAAGCTTGGGCCAAAAGCCTGCCCCTTCAACTATCTTTACTGGAATTTCCTGATCCAGAATGCGGGCACCCTGTCACCAAACCCCCGCATGGCCCTGCCTTACCGAACCCTGTCCAACATGCCCCCGGACCAAAAGGCAGAGATCAGCCGTTCCTCGGCCGCCTTTCTGGCAGCGTTGCCCACTTGGAACGGGACCCAAGACCAGTAGCCACACCGCCCATCGGTCACGAAATCACCTCAAGGTACCGATCAGAACAGCTGACCGTCAGCTCAGTCCAGCCTGATGGACAATAACGCCGTTCACCACCGTCATCACCACCTTGGTATCCCCAATCTCATGCACGTCGCAGGCAAAGATATCCCGGTCCACGATGATCAGATCCGCCGCTTTGCCCACAGTCAAACTCCCGGTGTCCCCACTCCGCCACGCCGCGGCAGCGGCAAAGGTTGTATAGCCGGCAACGGCCTCGGCGCGGGTCAGCCGTTGTTCAGGCAGGAAGACCGGGCCAAGCCCCTCGGCACGTGAGGGCTGGCGGGTAACGGCGGTCTGCATGATTTCAAACGGGTTCAGCGTCGACACCCCCCAATCCGACGACAGCGCCATCTGTGCCCCGGCATCGACCAGCGACCGGAAGGCGTATATCCATCGGCTCCGCTCCGGCCCGACCAATGGAATGGCCATATCGTCCACAGCCACCTCATGCCGCGCCCACAGGGGTTGGACATTCGCCATCACGCCCAACTGCGAAAAACGCGGGATGTCGGCAGGGTCAATGAACTGGATATGCGCAATCTGGTGCAGGCTGGGCCAGGCACCGTTGGTGGCCCGTGCCCGCTCCATCCCGTCCAACGCAGCACGGGTCGCCAGATCGCCAATTGCATGAACATGGATCTGGAACCGTGCCGCATCAAACGCAGTGAACATATCGGTAATCTGCCGGGGGGCAAACATCAGCTCCCCATTGCCGCCAACCCTATCCGAATAGGGCGCAATCATCGCGGCGGTCCGGTTTTCAATCACCCCGTCCAGAAAGAACTTGGCCGAATGGACGCGGAACATCCCGTCTTGATTGCTTGCGCGGAAATCCGACAACCGCTCAACGGCTTGCGCCGTCTTGTCCGACGGGCGCACCAGCGCCGTTGCCGCCACCCGCAGCGTCAACGCATTCGCACGCGCCAAGCTCTGATAGACCCGCACGTGCCGCTCTTCGACCTTGGCATCAATGACCCCGGTAATACCGTGCCGATTGGCCAATGCCATTGCCCAGGCCACCCCATCCGCAAAGGCCCCATCCGCCAGATCCGGCATCCGCGCCTCGACCATCGGAATGGCAAGCTCATACAACAACCCCGCCGGCCCGCCCCCCGCTTCGCGCACGATAAGGCCATTCTCGGGGTCCGGTGTATCGCAGTCGATGCCCACAGCGGCAAAGCCTGCGGTGTTCATGCAGGCGTTGTGCCCATCAGATGCGACGATCAGACAAGGCCGGTCCGGCACCGCCCTGTCCAGAACCTGCCGCGTCAGGTTATGCGCGCCGAACACACCAGAGTACCAACCCGTTCCGTTCACCCAAGCCCGGTCATGCTTCGCAGCGAATGCCGCAAGCAGCGCCACCAACTCTTCCACCGTCCGGGCATCGGTCAGATCAGCGTTCTGGGAATAATCCTGCCCGCTGTCTTGCAAATGAATATGGGTGTCTTGGAATCCCGGCAAAACCATGCGCCCAACTGCATCAATCACCCGGGTTGCGGGCCCGGCCAGTGCCCGGATATCTGCGTCGGTTCCCAGTGCCGCCACCCGCCCCCGCACCACAGCCAGTGCCTGCGCCGTGGGTCGCACTGGGTCCATTGTCACGATCCGGGCGTTGATCACGATCAAATCGGTCAGCGTCATCAGCGGCACTCCTTGCGGCCTTGGCTTTGGCAACCCTAACCTGCCAAACGTGTCCTTTGAAACACGAAACTCTTGTCCGAAGTTCGGCCGAAACCACCGAATTCCGCTGATCAAACCTGCACCACTTCTTGCTCTCCCTGCGAAGCACGGACGATCGGCAAGTTCCTCAGGCATAAGTTTGCAGCAGGCTGGACAACGGAAACCGGCTGGGGCACTTAAATGGCAGTATTGGCAGTAAGGGGTATTGCGATGCATGTTCTGGTTACGGGTGGCGCGGGTTACATTGGGTCCCATGCCTGCAAGGCCCTGTCGCGGGCCGGGTTCATCCCGGTCGCCTTTGACAACCTGTCCACCGGCTGGGCCGAAGCGGTCAAGTTCGGCCCGCTGTTTCAAGGCGATCTGATGGACCGCGCCAGCATCGACGCCGCCTTTGCCCAGTATCAGCCCGTCGCCGTCATGCACTTCGCGGCCCTGTCGTTGGTGGGCGAATCCATGACCAACCCGGGCAAGTACTGGCGGGTCAACGTCAACGGCTCGCTGAACCTGATCGAGGCGGCGCTGGCGGCAGGGGTCAAGAACTTTGTCTTCTCGTCGACCTGCGCGACCTATGGTGATCAAGATGGGGTCAAGCTGGACGAGGATACCCCGCAGGCACCCATCAACGCCTATGGCGGGTCAAAGAAGGCGATCGAGGAGATCTTGCGTGACTTTGGCAAAAGTTCCGGCCTGAACCACGTCATCTTCCGCTACTTCAACGTCGCCGGTGCCGACCCCGAGGGGGAGGTGGGTGAGCAGCATGTGCCGGAGACTCATCTGATCCCGCTGATGCTGGACGCGATTGATGGCAAAAGGCCGGCGCTGACGGTGTTCGGGTCGGATTACAACACCCCGGACGGCACCTGTATCCGGGATTATGTTCATGTCAGCGACCTCGTGGACGCCCATGTTCTGGGTCTGCGCTGGCTGTTGGAGGGCAAGGGGAACCGGGTGTTCTGTCTGGGCTCGGGCGAAGGCTTCTCGGTCCGTGAGGTGATCGAGGCGTCGCGGGCCGTCACCAACCGGGAGGTTCCCATCATTGAAGGGGCGCGCCGTCCCGGGGATGCGACCATGCTGGTTTCAGGCTCCAGCCGGGCGGTCAAGGAATTGGGTTGGACGCCGAAAAGATCGAACCTGAACCAGATGATTGGCGACGCCCTGACCTGGAGCCGCAAGCCCCGGTTTGAAAAATAGGGGTGTCCACATGTGGACACTTTTCGAAATATATTGAAATCAATGGGTTGCTTTTTTTCATTCACAGTCGGTTAACCATGATTGCGCGGGTTTTGGGCTGGTCAGGGTCCGCGATCTTCTGATCGCACAGGTGTTTGACACCTAAAACAGCGTGCGGCTGACAAACTAAACCGTCTTTCCCCCAGATTTTGATCCCGCGACATGTGCTGCCCTTTCGCGTGACGCTGGACCGGGCGCATCTTTTCGACGAAGCTTCGTAAAACTCAGTCAGGGGGCTTTGAATGGCGCGGATCATGCATGTCGAAATCCGGATGGTCGATCTGGTGCCGCTGGTAAAGCGCACCGATGCGATCCAGTCCTTTGTCAGTCAGGAAACGCCCTTTGTCACCATCACCGATGCCGATGGCGCGGTGGGCATGGGCTACAGCTATACCATCGGCACGGGCGGGCCTGCGGTGATCAGCCTGCTCCGCGAAACGCTGGTGCCCCGCCTGATCGGGCGCGAGGCGGAGGAGATTGAGCGGATCTGGCGCGATTTGCTGTTTGTGACCCATGCGACGGCGGTGGGGGCAATCACCTCGATTGCGCTGGCGGCGATTGATACGGCGCTGTGGGATTTGCGGTGTCGGAAGGCTGGCCTTCCCCTGTGGCGGATGGCGGGGGGGGCGAAGGCCGCCATTCCCCTCTACTCGACCGAAGGGGGCTGGCTACACATCGAAACCGCCGCTTTGGTCGAAGATGCCATCAAGGTCCGCGAACAGGGCTTTGCCGGGTCAAAGGTCAAGGTCGGCAAGCCCAATCTGGCGCAGGACCGCGCCCGTCTGTCCGCCGTGCGGACGGCGGTGGGCGATGATTTCCGCCTGATGGTCGATGCCAATCAGGCGTTCCATTACCACGAGGCGCTGCTGCGCTCCCACATGCTGGCCGATGTGGGGATCACGTGGTTTGAGGAGCCAATGCCCGCCGATGACCTGACGGGTCATGCCCGCCTGTCTGCCGCCTCTCGCGTGCCGATTGCGGTGGGCGAAAGCCTGTATTCGCCGGGCCAGTTTGCCGATTACCTGCGCGCCGGGGCCTGTTCCATCGTGCAGGTTGATGTCGGGCGGGTGGGCGGCATCACGCCCTGGCTGAAGGTCGCCCATATGGCCGAGGCGATGAACATCGCCGTCTGTCCGCATTTCCTGATGGAGTTGCATGTGTCACTGGTCTGCGCCATCCCCAATAGCTGGATGCTGGAATACATCCCCCAGCTTGACCCCATCACCGAAACCCGGCTGGATATTCGGGATGGTCTGGCCCATCCGCCCGAGGTGCCGGGGTTGGGGATTGGCTGGGATCACAAGGCCATTGCCGAACAAACCATCGCGGGCAGTCATTCGCAGGTGACCTATCATGGCTGACACGCTGACCCTGCTGCAAAGCTGCTATACCTCGGTCGTGCATGATGTGTTGCGCAGCATGGGGCGGCGGAATTTCACCCTGCCCCAACGGTTGCGCCCCTTGAACCCGTTGGGCGTGCTGACTGGCCCCGCCTTCACCATCGAAGGCCGGATTGATGAGACGGCGGATGCCCACCAAACCCTGCTGGCCTGGACCGGGCTTTTGTCCCAGGCCCCGGCGGGGCATATCTGGACGGCCCAGCCGCACAACCATGTGGTGGCACAGATGGGCGAATTGTCGGCGGAAACCCTGCACCGCAAGGGGGTTCTGGGCTGCGTGACGGATGGCGGTTTGCGCGACACCAACTTTATCCTGCAACTGGGGTTCCCCTGCTGGGGGGTGTTTCATACCCCGCGTGATGTGGTGGGGAGTTGGTTGCCAACGGCGACGGGCATCCCGATCCACATCGACGATGTCATGGTCCGCCCCGGCGACTGGCTGCATGGCGACCGTGATGGGATGGTCTGCATTCCGTCCGAGGTGGTGGCCGAGGTGGCCGAAAAGGCCGTGGCGGCGATGGCCACCGAAAGCCTGGTGCGCCGCGCCATTCTGGACGGCATGGACCCGCAGGAAGCCTACCTCAAACATGGCAAATTCTGATGCGGATCACCGGCACGGGGGACGATCTGGCATGACTGATCCACGCCTGATGCTGCTGTCGCCCGGTGACAGCGTTTATGTGCTGCGCGACCAGATCGCTGTGGGTGAGGCTGTGATGGTGGACGGCCACACCGTCACCTTTGCCGGGGCGCTTGGCCTTGGTCACAAGATTGCCCGTGTGGCCGTGGCGGCGGGGCAGCAGGTCATCAAGTATGGCGCGCCCATCGGCCGGGCAAGCCGGGCCATAGCGCCCGGCGACCATGTGCATCTGCACAACCTGATATCCGACTACACCCCCACCTACGCCCTGAACAAAGGTGACGCATGAGAGGCTGGTTACGCTCTGACGGACGCAAGGGTATCCGCAACGTGGTGGCGGCGGCCTATCTGGTCGAATGCGCGCACCATGTCGCGCGTGAGGTGGCGGCGGTGGACCGCGAAAACGCCCATGTCATCGGCTTTCCCGGCTGCTATCCCAATGCTTATGCGCAAAAGATGATGGAGCGGCTGTGCACCCATCCCAATGTGGGGGCCGTGCTGCTGGTCAGTCTGGGCTGCGAAAGCTTTAACCGGCACCAGGTGGCAGAGGTGGTCCGCGCCACGGGCCGCCCGGTCAAGGTGTTGGTCATTCAGAACTCTGGCGGCACACGCTCCACCATCGCGGCGGGGCGGGAGTGGGTGGCCGAACAGGTGGCGGCGCTGTCGCAGGTGCCGACCGTGCCGATGGCCGTGTCCGACCTGATCGTGGGCACCGTCTGCGGCGGGTCGGATGGCACATCCGGCATCACCGGCAACCCCGCCGCCGGCATCGCCTTTGACAAGCTGGTCGCCGCTGGGGCGGCCTGCATTTTCGAGGAGACGGGCGAGTTGATTGGTTGCGAGGCGATCATGGAGGCGCGGGCGGCCACCCCGGCGCTGGCCGCTGAACTGCGCGCTGCCGTTGAAAAGGCGGCACGGTATTACGACACGCTGGGCTATGGCAGCTTTGCCAGCGGCAATGCCGATGGCGGGCTGACCACGATCGAGGAGAAGTCGCTGGGCGCCTATATGAAATCCGGCCAATCGCCGATTTCGGGGCTGATCAAGCCGGGCGATATCCCCCCGAAAGGCGGGCTGTACCTGATGGATGTGGTGCCGGACGGCGAGGTGCGCTTTGGCTTTCCCAACATTTCCGACAATGCCGAGATTGTGGAAATGATGGCCTCAGGTGCCCATTGCACCCTGTTTGTCACCGGGCGCGGGTCGGTTGTGGGTTCGGCGCTGGCCCCGGTCATCAAGATCGCCGCCAACCCCCATATGTACGCCCGCCTGTCCGAGGATATGGACGTGAACGCAGGCCGCGTGCTGGAAGGTGCGGCCACGCTGGAGGAGGTGGGGCAGGAGATTTTCGACCTCGTCATCGCGCTCGCAAGCGGCACCCGCAGCAAATCCGAGGATCTGGGGCATCAGGAATTCATCCTGACCTACAAGAGCTTTGAGCCCATCGGCCCGGCCTGTCTGCCGGTTTAGCGAAACGGCGGCCAGGCAAAGTGGGCCTGCGGTCTGTATCCGGCCAAAGGTGGGCAAGGTGGCATTTAAGGGCGTCGGGGTGCTGGACAACGACCCTTTATCGACCCATACCCCACGCACCTGTCGCCCCAATCCCGGACCAGACCCGTGCCTGACCTGAAGCGCATCGCCTTTGCCCTGGCCTTGGGTTCTGTGGGCGGCGGCCTGTTTTATCTGGCCCATATCCCGCTGCCCTGGATGCTGGGGGCGCTGTTTGCCACCATGATCGCCGCCGTCGCCCGCGCGCCCGTGCTGGCCCCTTCGGGCATGCGCCCCGCCGTGGTTGCGGTGATTGGCGTTCTCCTCGGCTCTCGCTTCACGCCCGAGGTTTTGACGCAGGCCGGGGCCTGGATTGGCACGGTGACCATTCTGATGGTCTATGTCGTCGCCGTGGCGCTGATTGTGGTGCCCTTCCTGCGGTTTGCGGGCAAGCTGGATTGGACGACCGCCTATTTCGCCGGAATGCCCGGCGGATTGAGCGAGATGATCGAGATTGGCGAGGCGAAGGGCGGTCAGGCGGCCCCCATCATTCTGGCCCATAGTTTGCGGATTGTGGTCACCATAGCGCTGATCGCCTTTTGGTTCAGTATCGTGCAGGGTCAGGTTGTGGGCCGCACCTTCGTCGCGCATGGGGTGCCACTGTCGTGGGGCGACGCGGCGCTGCTGATGGGTTGCGCAGTCTTTGGCAGTTGGATCGGCATCAAGCTGCGCCTGACCGCACCCACGCTGCTGGGGCCGATGATCCTGTCAGCCGCGCTGCATCTGACCGGGGTGACCGCCAGCACGCCGCCACCGCTGCTGGTCAACGCCGCACAGGTGATTCTGGGCACGGTGCTGGGATGCCGCTTTTACGGCATCGCGCCGGCGGCACTGTGGCGGGCGGGGGTGCTGAGCATTGCGGCCACGTTGCTGACACTGGTCCTGGCATTTGTGGCCGGGCTGGTGATGCGGGCAACCACGGGGGTTGGCGTCGATCAGGCGATCCTGGCCCTTGCGCCGGGGGGGTTGACCGAAATGGGCCTGATCGCGATTGCCATCCATGCCGATGTCGCCTTTGTGGCGCTGCACCACGTCATCCGCATCCTGTTTGTGTTGATGGTGGCACCGCTGGCCTTTCGGCTGGTGGAAAGCCGTTGGGGCAAACGCGGTGACCGCTGACAGGATGCGAA